>JACCZJ010000031.1 GCA_013696065.1 Nocardioidaceae bacterium | reverse complement strand
GCCTCGGGCTGGCCACGGCAATCTTCGTGGACGCCACCCTCGTCCGCATGGTGCTCGTCCCGGCGACCATGACCCTGCTCGGCGACGCCAACTGGTGGGTCCCGGGGTGGCTCGATCGCCGGCTCCCCGACCTCGACAACGACGCGAGCGACGTGACATCGGATCAGCTGGTTGCCGTCCCCTCGTGACCCAGCGGGCCTAGAGGCACGACGGTGGTCCACCGGCACGTTCTTGGCCAAAGCCGAGAACGTGGTCCTGCTCGGACACCCGAAACCGGCAAGTCCCATTGTGCCGACCTTCGGAATATGCCGACCTCGTCGCGGAAGTCCTTGCCGGGCAGGGTGAACGGGCTCATGAGGTCGGCATAATCAGAGCGAGTCGAGGAAGGCAAGCACGGTGTCTGGTGGCAGGTGGGCCGGGGTCGGCGGTGCGTGGTTTGGTGCGAGCGAGTGCTCATTCCTTGATCGCGAGGTCGGCGTGCCCGTCAGGTGATACGTGGTTTGGGGCCATCGTACTTTCTGGCATTGACCTCACCGCACTCCATGGTCACGGGCCCAGCCGGCGGGTCTGCTGCAGGATCCGGTGACAGTCGATCTGATTGCAGACGAGGCACACCTAAATGCACTCAACGTCCCTCTGTTGTCGCCAGCCAGCAAGTGATTGGGAGCCGTGCAAGCCCGCTTGTGTCGAAGTGCCGCTTGCTCCGTGAGACACGGCGCGGACGCGTATTCCGGTGAGCACCTCGGCGGGAGACCTCCCCAGGTCATGGCGGCAGCCCCGCTGCACGCATCGATCGGGAAAATCTTGACCTCGCGGCAGTTGACCGCTTGCCGTTGGTAAGTGGAATACCCACATCTGCTGTGTCAGGCGCCGGTTTCGTCGTAGTCGTCGGGCGCAATGAGGACGGCCGCCCGGGCTCCGACGGCGAGTGCGTTGGGGTTCTCGCGTCGGTGGGACTCGAGGGCGACCTCGGCGAACTTGATGGCGTGCTCGTCGCCGGTGCCGCGGGCTCGGTCCGCGACGTCCTCGGCGGTGGTGATCTGGCGCTCTCGCCGAGAAGGCGGTGGTGGTGCGGTCGCCGGGCGATAAGCGCCGCTGATCGCGGCGGAGACTGCCCAAGCCGTCTCGTAGGTCGACAACCACAGGTTCGGCGGTAGCGAGGGCACCACCAGTGCCGCAGCACGGGGTGCGGTGGCGGCGTGCACCAGCATGATGGGGCTGCCGTGCGCCCATTGTGGATAGCGTGTGACCGCGGCGTCCACGAGGTGGTCCAGGGCTGCCGGGATCTGCTCGGTGTCGGCGATCGGCATGAGTCGGGCGACGCTCGCAGGCCAGTCGGGTGACTGCCCGAGGTCGGCCAGCCGGGTGCGGATGCCACCTGAGCTGGCGATGACTGGGACCGCGCCGAGCGCTCGGCTTGGGGGCGCGGTCCCGGTGGGTGCCGGGTGCGCGGGCAGAGGTTGCCAGCGCGCGGCCCAGTAGCCGAGTGCCAGCGCGAGTTCCTCCAGTCGCTGTGGTGTCTGTCGCTCGCGCAGCGCGCGCACGACGTGCCCGGTGCGGATAAGGCCGTGTCCGGCAGAGGCGACCGCTCCGGGCAGCAGCCGCGGCCACCACCGGGTCAACAGCTCCGACCAGTGCTCCTCGCCCACCAAGCGGGCGAACAGGGCGCACCAGTCGCCGAGGCGGCTGGGGTCCCCGATAACCTCACGCCAGTCCTCCTCGTCGATCTGCCACCGCGTCGCAGGCGCCTTGTCGAGTCTGGTGATGTAACCGTCGAGCCAGCGCTCCACCTCGTCACCGCAGCCCATCCGGATCAGGGCGTCGGCGGCCATCGGCCCATGGTTCGACAGCCAGCCCTCGAACTCGGGGCCGGTGGCACGAAGCCTGTCGTAGGTCTCGTCGAGCAAGTCATCAGAAATCATGTCACCCATTCAACAATTTCAAGTTGAGATGCAGTCAACCCTTCGAGACGTCTCCGTTCGTGCGGAACTTCGGATTCCCGGTGGGGGATCCGCTTCCGACACACGACCGGCCGGCGGGGGCGCTCAGGTTCGTGGGTCACCCGGATGAGCCTCTGCGCGAGGGCCGGGGTGGGGCGTACTTTGTCGAGAGTAGCGAAGTAGTTGTGATTCAACCCTCTCGACGGCGGCGATGGGGCGGTTGGCGAAATCGACTCCGGCTCAGGTGAGCGTCAGGACTTTGGTGCGGGCGTCGGGGGTGTTAGGCCACGCAGAACTCGTTGCCCTCGGGGTCCAGCATGACGACGTGTCCGAGGACCTCACCGTAGTGCTCCTCCCGCACGACCGTGGCGCCGAGGTCGACAAGCTCAGGAACCTTGGCACGGATCAAGCGCTCGCGCGCGGTCATGTCCCAAGGCCCTTCGCCGGCCACGCGGATGTCGATGTGGAGGCGATTCTTCGCCGACTTGCGCGCAGCCACCCGATCGCGGGCGCCTTGCCCTCGTGGTCGATTATCGACGCGCCGTCCGGATCGTCGTAGCCGGGCTCTGCGATGTATCCCAGAGCCTGTGCCCAGAAGTCCGCCAGCCTGTGCGGGTCGTCGGCGTCGCAGCCCAAGGTCCAGTGAGTAGCCATGGCGGCACGATAGGCGAAGTTCCGGACGATAGATGTCCGCGTGATCGGGAGAAGGGCGAATCACTCGGCAGCAGCGTTCCGCAAAACGATCCCCGTGCGGACGAGCCGGTCACGTAGGCCGCCTGG
>JACCZJ010000023.1 GCA_013696065.1 Nocardioidaceae bacterium | reverse complement strand
CGCCTCGGGGATCATCTGATCATGGCTTCATCTGTATGTCACTCCGTCTACCTCGTGGCCCGACGCCACGTGGACTTCGGCCTGACGCGCAGCATGATGTGTATGTCGGTGTAACCACGCCCGCCAGGAACAACTCGACGGGCGCGCGTTCACCGGAGCTCGCTGATCACCGTCGAGCACAGCCCGCTGAGCCGCGCGCCTCCCTCCCAGAGGAAGCGCCTTGTCACCCGCCACCCCCACTGCCATTCAGGCCACCGACCGATTCACCGCGGTCGCCTCAAGCAGCGACGCCACCTCCAAAGTCACCGCGAAGCAAGCCGCCGGCAGCGCCCCGTCCACTGCCAAGCCGGTGCGCCGCAAGAAGGGCGAAGGCCAATGGGCACTGGGATATCGCGAGCCTCTCAACGCCAACGAGCAAGCCAAAAAAGACGATGACGCCCTTAATGTCCGGGCCCGGATCGAAAACATCTACTCCCGCAACGGCTTCGCCTCGATCGACCCGACCGACCTGAGGAATCGCTTCCGCTGGTGGGGTCTCTACACCCAGCGGCGCCCCGGCATCGATGGCGGACGCACGGCCATCCTCGAGCCACACGAGCTCGACGACGAATACTTCATGTTGCGCGTCCGCATCGACGGAGGTCAGCTCACCACCTCACAGTTGCGCACCATTGCCGACATCTCCACCACCTACGCCCGGGACACCGCCGACGTCACTGATCGGCAGAACATCCAGCTGCACTGGATCCGCGTAGAGGATGTCCCGGCGATCTGGCAGCGACTCGAGCAGGTGGGCTTGTCGACTATGGAGGCGTGCGGCGATACTCCCCGCGTCATCCTGGCCAGCCCCCTCGCGGGAATCGCCGCAGACGAGCTAATCGACCCGACGCCGGCTTTGCGCGCGATCACCGCCCGCTACATCGGAGACCCCGAGTTCTCCAACCTCCCCCGCAAGTTCAAGACGGCTATCACCGGTCACCCGAGCCTCGATGTCGCACCCGAGTGCAACGACGTGTCGTTTGTGCCCACGGTGCACCCCGAGCACGGCGTCGGCTTCGACGTCTGGGTGGGTGGTGGTCTATCCACCAACCCCATGCTCGCGCAAAGTCTCGGCGTGTGGGTCCCCCTCGAGGACGTTCCGGAGATTTGGCGCGGTGTCGTCAGCATCTTCCGCGACTACGGCTATCGACGCCTACGCTCCCGGGCCCGTCTCAAGTTCCTCGTCGCCGACTGGGGCGTCGCCAAGTTCCGTCAGGTGCTCGAGGACGAATATCTGCGCCGCACCCTCGCGGACGGCAAGGCACCTCCCAAGCCGCTCGGCAACGGTGACCACGTCGGCATCCACCAGCAGGTCGACGGTCGTTGGTATGTCGGAATCACACCTACGGCTGGACGAGTCAACGGCACGACACTCACCAAACTCACCGACCTCGCCGAGGCGCACGGCTCGACGCGGATCCGCACCACTACCTATCAAAAGCTGATCATCCTCGACATCGAGAGAGACCAAATCGAGTCGCTTGTCCAAGGCGTCGAGGATCTGGGACTCTCCACCAAGCCGAGCTACTGGCGCCGGTCGACGATGGCTTGCACGGGCATCGAGTTCTGCAAACTCGCCATCGTGGAGACCAAGAATCGCGCCGCCCAACTGGTGGACGACCTCGAAGAGCGCATCCCCGAGCTGGACACTCCGATCACCGTGAATCTCAACGGCTGCCCCAACTCGTGCGCCCGCATCCAGGTCGCCGACATCGGACTCAAGGGTCAGCTGGTCCCTGACGACGACGGCAACCATGTCGAGGGTTTTCAGGTGCACCTTGGGGGTGGGCTCGGACTCGAAGTTGGGTTCGGGCGCAAGCTTCGCGGCCACAAAGTCACGTCCGATGGTTTGACAGACTATGTCGAGCGGGTGGTGCGGCACTATCTCGATGACCGACACGCCGGCGAGCGCTTCGCTGCCTGGGCGGGGCGAGCAGACGAGGCGGTACTTCGATGAGCGGCCACTCCGTCCCGCTGCACTGCCCCTACTGCGCGGGGGAGAATCTCCATCCACATGGTGAAAGCCATGGCGCTTGGGAATGTCGCGAGTGCCTGCGCGCGTTCTCGGTAAAGTTCGTCGGGCTGCTATCTCCACCGGTTCGCCCCGGTGGAGATGCCAGTGCGCAGGCCGATGTACGTCTCGAGGGAACCTCTGCTAAGAGCTCAGGAGCGAATACATGACAGTCATCAGCGTTGATGAACTGCGCGAGACTGCGCTCATCGCCGGGCCTGAGCTCGAACTGGCGCCCGCCGAGGCGATCATCGAGTGGGCTGTCGCCACCTTCGGATCACGCTTTTGCGTCACCTCCTCGATGAGCGATGCGGTCCTCTCGCATCTCGCCGCGACTGTGGCCCCGGGGATCGACGTGGTTTTTCTGGACACGGGCTACCACTTTCCCGAGACCGTCGGCACGCGTGACGCGGTGGCAGCAACGATGCCGGTCAATGTGGTGACGTTGTCGGCCAAGATCTCGGTGCGCGAGCAGGACGAGCAATACGGTGCAGACCTCTGGTCCCGGGACCCTGATCTGTGCTGCCAACTGCGTAAGGTCCAGCCGCTGACCGACGCCCTCGAGGGGTATGACGCCTGGGCCACCGGCCTGCGCCGCGAAGAAACCCCCAATCGCGTGATCGCCCCAGTCGTCGGCTGGGACGAAAGAAAAGGCAAGGTGAAAGTCTCACCTTTGGCCCGGTGGACCCGCGACGACGTCGACCGCTACATCGAGGCCCACGACATCTTGGTCAATCCCCTGCACTACGACGACTACCCCTCCATCGGCTGCTGGCCGTGCACCCGTCGGGTGCAGCCTGGCAACGACGCCCGCAGCGGTCGATGGTCCGGAACTGGCAAGACAGAATGTGGGATCCACTCATGAGTGCTCCAGCCCTGATCGCCCTCGCCCACGGCAGCCGCGACCCGCGGTCGGCCCGGACAGTTCGCGAGATCGTGGCAACCACCAAACAACTGCGCCCTGACCTCAAGATCGAGGTCGCGTTCCTTGATCACGTCAAGCCAGACATCCACACGGTGGTGGATCGTCTGATGGGCAAGGGCTACACCGAGGTCGTGGTGGTGCCACTGCTGCTTACCTCCGCATTCCATGCTCGTGTCGACGTGCCACAGGTCGTACAGCAGGTGGCCGTCACGCGGCCAGATATTGCCATTCGCGTGGCGGATGTGATCGGCACTGACGCGGCGCTCCTTACCATCCTCGACGCACGTCTTCGGGAATCGCTGAAGTCCGCACGCGTGAGGGAGCTCGATGCGCTCGTGCTGGCTGCGGCGGGATCGTCCGATGCACGCGCCAACGCTTCGGTGTCGAGGCTGGCACGCTTGTGGGCCGCCCAGCACAAACTGCCGACCAGTGTCGCGTTCGCCTCTGCCGCTCCCCCGTCCACAGGCGAGGCCGTGCGTGACTGGCGTCGTCAAGGTCGCCGCCATGTGGCTGTCGGATCGCTCTTTATCGCCCCGGGAATGTTGCCGGATCGCGCCGCGGAGCTTGCGCTCGAGGCGGGCGCCGTCGCGGTCTCAGCACCCCTGGGTGCACACGGCGAACTCGGCCGGCTGATCTTGGCCCGATACTCCGTCGGCGCGCTGCAACTTGTCGAGATTCCGGCATGATCGATCAGGTCGTGCGGACGGGCTGAGGCGACGGCGACGGGCCGAGCTTTCAGCTCGCCAGCACCCTCTCCTTTTCGGCTTGGACGTCGAAGCCGCCCTCCGGCCATTGCGGGTCCATCGCCTCGAGGTGCTCGGTAAGCAACCTGGTGATCGCCCAGTTGCGATACCACTTCCGGTCGCTGGGGATCAGGTGGAAAGGTGCCGTCTTGGTGTTGCAGCGCCGTAGCGCGATCTCGTATGCCGCCTGATAGTCGTCCCAC
>JACCZJ010000020.1 GCA_013696065.1 Nocardioidaceae bacterium | reverse complement strand
CCCATCCCCCAAGTTTGTAGGGGATGACGATGACGGCGACGATGATTACGAGATAGATCAGGGTGTCCTTGACGAATGCGATCAGCGCCGGAGCTCTTAGGCCGGAGTTGTACGTGTAGGCCGCGAGGATGGTGAACGCCACGATGATCGGGACGTGGCCGGTCACACCCATCGCCTTGAGTACGGCCTCGATGCCCACAAGCTGCAGAGCGATGTAGGGCATCGTTGCGATGATCCCGGTGATGGCCACCAGGAGGGCGAGCGTCGACGAGCCGTGACGGGCGCGGACGAAGTCCGCTGGCGTCACAAACCCGTGCACGTGGCTGACCGACCAGAGGCGGATGAGCACCAAGAACACGAGTGGATACACCACGATCGTGTAGGGCACCGCGAAGAACCCGATCGCTCCGGCCCCGAACACCAGTGCCGGCACGGCGACGAACGTGTACGCCGTGTAGAGGTCTCCGCCGATCAGGAACCACGTGATCCACGAGCCGAAGTTGCGGCCGCCGAGACCCCACTCGTCGAGCTGCTCGAGGTCGTCGGGACGCCGCCATCGGGCTGCCACGAAGCCGAGAGCGCTCACAGCAACGAACAAGATGGTGAAAACAGTGAGCTGGACCCCGTTGACATCGTCGAACACGACTATCTCCTCGTCATCCGGTAGACGACGATCGTGCAAGTGACGCCGACCGCGATGGCGACCATCTGGTACCAGTAGAAGAACGGTATGCCGAAGACGTCCGGGGATTCCCGGTTGTAGAGGGGTGGATACAGGGTGGCGATCAGCGGCAGCAGGAGCAGCCAGTTCCACGGGCTATGGTCTGAACGCTCGGCTCGCTTGGTGCCTTCCGCTAACTCATCTGGCATGGTGAAGTCTCCGCTCTGGGCCGTTTCCAATGAGTCCGAGACGTCGAGCACTGCTCGCTCCTCAACGTGTGCGGAGCATGCTACTCATCTCGCGCACCGGATGCGAACCGCCATCACGGCAGCCGCTGGCCGAAGAAACCAACGAAGACAAGACAGCGACCCTTGCATCATGCCAGGGCCGCTGTCTCTCCCTCGTCGCAAGATATAGACGTCGTGGCGCAGCAGTCGGTTGCACGATGCAGCGACTTTCCTCGAGATCCCCGCTCGTCTAGGGGCGGATGGCGGGGGCCGCGCGACCTAGCTGCCTCACAGGTTGCCGCGCGCCTCCTGCTCTCGCTCAATCGCCTGAAAGAGCGCCTTGAAGTTCCCCTTACCGAAGCCCAGGGAGCCGTGCCGTTCGATGAACTCGTAGAACACGGTGGGCCGGTCTCCCATGGGCTTGGTGAAGATCTGGAGCAGGTATCCGTCCTCGTCGCGGTCGACGAGAATCCCGCGCTCTCTCAGCGCCTCGATCGGGACCCGCACCTTGCCGATGCGCTCACGCAGTTTGGGGTCGTCGTAGTACGAGTTTGGCGTGTTGAGGAACTGAACCCCGTTTGCCCGCAACTGGTCCACGGTGCGCAGGATGTCTCCGGTGGCGAGAGCGATGTGCTGGCACCCAGGGCCGCCATAGAACTCGAGGTATTCGTCGATCTGTGACTTTTTCTTGGCGATCGCGGGCTCATTGAGAGGGAACTTGACACGATGGTTGCCGTTCGAGACGACCTTGGACATCAGTGCTGAGTAGTCGGTTGCGATGTCGTCACCGACGAACTCGGCCATGTTCACGAAGCCCAGCACGCGGTTGTAGAAGGCGACCCACTCGTCCATGCGGCCAAGCTCCACGTTGCCCACGCAATGGTCGATGGCCTGGAAGAGGCGCTTGGGGTGTCCAGCCGGGCGGGTCACTGTCGTATGAGCGGCCCTGAAGCCGGGCAGATAGGGACCGGTGTAGCGGGAACGGTCGATCAGCGTGTGACGTGTCTCGCCGTACGTCGCAATCGCCGCCATCCGTACGATGCCATGGTCGTCGAAGACATCGTGCGGCTCGTCGAGGATAGTGGCGCCCATCCTGCGAGCATGGACGATGCACCTGTCGACATCCGGCACCTCCAGAGCCAGGTCGACGACTCCGTCACCGTGGCGGCGATGGTGGTCGAGCACTGGGCTGTCGGGGCTGACCCCACCTCGCAAGACGAACCGCGCAGATCCTGACTTGAGCACGAATGCCACGTGGTCGCGGACGCCCGTTTCTGGTCCTGAGTAAGCGATGAGGTCCATGCCGAGTGCGAGCTGGTAGAACTGCGCGGACTGGGTGGCGTTGCCCACCACGAAGACGACGGCGTCCAACGCGGTCACCGGGAAGGGGTCATGGGACTCGTCGTAGTCAACGAGACCCACCAGCTGCTTGAGCTGGTCGAGGGTGAGCTCAGCTCGCAACTCTTCGGGCGTCAGAGTGTGACTCATGACCGAATGCTGCCTGCTAAGCCACATAGTGTGCAACAGTGGACATCGTTGCTATGCAATATGCACAGCTTCCCCACGTGGTAGAGCAGCAGACCAAGCAGCCTGATTGCCCCTAGACTCCCGGCTTGCTGAACAGGAAGAGTGCAGTCATGAGGATCGACGCCCTCGACGCCCGGCTGCTGGCGCTGTTAGCGGCAGAGCCCCGCATCGGGGTGTTGGAGGCCTCGCGACGGCTGGCGGTGGCTCGGGGGACGGTCCAAGCCAGGCTCGACCGGTTGGAGCGCGGTGGCGTCGTGCAAGGCTGGGGTCCCGATGTCGACCCGGAGGCACTCGGCTACCCCGTCACAGCGTTTGTGACGTTGGAGATTCGGCAACGCGGTGGCCATGACCCGGTCAGTGACCATCTCGCACTCATTCCCGAAGTTCTCGAGGCGCACACGGTCACAGGCCCGGGTGACCTCTGGTGTCGCGTAGTGGCGCGGTCCAATGCCGACTTGCAGCGCGTACTGGACCTGGTCGTTGCACACCCGGGCATCGAACGTTCCGCCACGATGATCAGCCTGGCCCGGCAGATCGAGCACCGGGTGCTGCCACTGGTCACGGTCGCCGCCTCCGCCCCACCACCGACGTGAGGCGGGCCTGGGCAAGCAGGGTCGCCGGCGATGGGTGACGCGTAGCGTGATCCATGGCACACTTTGGCCCGTCCACCTTTACTACGGATCGTCCGGCACGTACCTGCCGGTGAAGGGATCTACTGTCATGGCATCTGTATCCTTTCGGGAAGCTACCCGGATCTACCCGGGCGCAACCGAGCCATCTGTCGACAAGCTCAACCTCGAGATCGAGGATGGCGAGTTCATGGTGCTCGTCGGCCCCTCAGGCTGCGGCAAGTCCACGTCGCTTCGCATGCTCGCGGGTCTCGAAGACGTCAACGAAGGCGACATCTACATCGGTGACCGGCAAGTCACGGGCATGGCGCCCAAGGATCGCGACATCGCGATGGTCTTCCAGAACTACGCTCTCTATCCCCACATGTCCGTGGCGGAGAACATGGGTTTCGCGCTGAAGATGGCCGGCGTCAGCAAGGACGAGCGCGACCGTAGAGTTCGCGACGCAGCCGAGTTGCTGGGTCTTTCCGACATGCTCGACCGCAAGCCCAAGGCCATGTCCGGTGGTCAGCGCCAACGCGTGGCCATGGGTCGCGCCATCGTCCGCAGCCCTCAGGTCTTCTGCATGGACGAGCCGCTGTCCAACCTGGACGCCAAGCTTCGCGTCACCACCCGCACCCAGATCGCTGAGCTGCAACAGCGGCTGGAGGTCACCACTGTCTACGTCACCCACGACCAGGTCGAGGCGATGACCATGGGCGACCGGGTCGCGGTTCTCAAGGACGGCCTGCTCCAGCAGGTCGACACCCCCTTGGCGCTCTATGACAACCCGGCGAACCTGTTCGTCGCCGGATTCATCGGGTCGCCAGCCATGAACCTGATCGAAGGTCACCTCACCGAATCGGGCGGAGAGGTCAACGGCCACCCGATCCGCTTGGCAGTGTCGGCCGCCGACAGGTCTGGTCAGAGTGGACCCGTGGTCCTCGGTATCCGCCCGGAGAACTTCGAAGTGTCAGACAGCAACGAGGGGATCCCGGTCAAGGTGTCTCTTGTCGAGGAGCTGGGTGCCGATGCCTTCCTGTATGGCAAGGCCGACGACGCTAGCGGCGACAAGATCGCTTCCGGCACCGACATCACGATCAGGGTCGAGGCTCGGCGCAACTTCGAAAAGGGCCAGACAGTTATGGTCACGGCAGAACCGAAGGAGATCCACGTCTTCGACGCCGCGACCGGCCAGCGGGTGGGAACGCGCGAAGCAGTCCGCACCTGACAGCCAGGGTTTGCATCAAAGCTGGCGTCGTGCCTCCAGGGCACGGCGCCAGCTGCGTCCTAGGGCCGTCCTAGGACGTGAAAGCCTCGTCGAAGACAGCAGCGTTCTCGTCGCTCCACATAGAGGTGAAGCCGCAGGCGTTGACCACTCCGTTTGCGGCAGTCACCAAATACCGCTCACCGGAGACGAACTCTGGAACCCCCTCAAGTGAAACCGTCGCTCCTTCGAGCGTTTGCAGCTCGACCTGCTGCGCGCCCCCGCCCGCGTACCAGTGGTCCACATCGAGCAGCACCGAGTCGTCGTCGACCTCGACGGCGGTGCCGGAGAAGGCGGGCGACATCCCGGCGAGGACCTCGCTCGAGAACGGCATACATGACGCCATCGAGCTGCCGGAGCCAGGGAGCGTGAGCTCCAATGGCGGCTGTGCGCTGGGCTCAGGCTCGGTCTTCTCCTTTGCAACAAGGGCGTAGCTGCCGACAGCGATCAAAGTCACCGCAGCTGCCGAGCCTGCGGCCGTGATCCAGCGAACGCGAGTGGATTGTTGCTGTCGTGGGTCTGCTGCGTTCATGATTGCCTCCAGCTCAGCCGGGCTCCAGGAGTCTGCCGAGCGTTCCTGGGGTATCGCCCTCAGCGGGTCGGCGGCGCGTAGCCGCCGTTCGATCTCGTCGGTCATCGGGTCCTCCTCTTCACGACTGTCTCCTGTCCGGCGGCGTCAGGATCCTTTCGCTGGTCGTCGGCGAGCAGCGCAACAAGGCGCTTTCGAGCCCGGTGCAGGCGGATGTTCACGGCATTGACGGAGACGTCGAGCACGCGTGCGATCTCAGCCGGCGACAGGTCATCCCATGCCCAGAGCCGCAGAGCTTCGCGGTCGATCTCGGGCAACAACCCCAAGGCCCGGTGCAGGGCGGG
The DNA here is from genome assembly GCA_013696065.1 of Nocardioidaceae bacterium. Classification (GTDB taxonomy): domain Bacteria; phylum Actinomycetota; class Actinomycetes; order Propionibacteriales; family Nocardioidaceae; genus JACCZJ01. Next base: position 1,141 of record JACCZJ010000020.1, on the reverse strand, counting down.
GTCGGGAAGGTCCGGCTCCATGGGTTGCACCACACCTGGTTTGTCGATCTGCACGATGCGCGCCACCAAGCCGCGTTGACGGCGTGCCGACCGCGTGGCGTTGGCTAGGCAACCGCGTGCCACGGCGTAGCACCAAGGCAACTCGCCACCCACTGGTATCTCGTCGAGGCGGCGCCAGGCCACAAGCAGCGCCTCGGCCACCACGTCCTGGGCAGTTTCTGGATCGGTGCGGCGCGCGGCGTAGCGACGCAATGGCCCCGCCACCTGCGCGGCCAGCGCTTCGAAGCGGGCAGCTCGCGCTTCCACCATGAAGACCACACTGCCATCTGTCCGGCGGTGCCGAGAACCTTTCAGCTGGCTCGCAAAGTGCGCAGCCGGCGTCGCTCCCGGGATCCAGGGGGATTAGGGCGTCCGCTCAGTGCTCCTGCGGCCGGACCCGATATGCGACGGCGACTGCGAGCAGCATCACCAGCAGCGAGATCGCGAATATTGCGCCAAACAGCGCGGTGCCGGACAGAGCGTCGCGCCATATCGCATAGACGACGCCGGCCGCACCGATGACGAGGATCCCACCCAACGAGTCGCTCATCTGGATGGCGGCGGAGTTCGCGCCTCTGTCTTCCACGGGCGAGAAATCAAAGAGCAGCACGGCGTTGCTCGACATCGACAAGCCCATGCCCAACCCGCCTATCATCAGCCCGACCCCCGCCACCCATGCCGGGACCACCAACTGGCTGGTAACAATGGCTGCCGACCCCGTCACCAGCACTCCCACGGCAGTGACAACCGACCCTTGCCGGACGAGCCCAGAACGCCGGGTGCGCAGGGTGGGCCGACCTTGCCACCATGAGCCGGCCGACCAGCCCAGCGCAGTCCCCGCCACTGCCAGCCCGGCCAGGGTGGGAGAGGCTCCACGGTGTGACACCAGCATGAGCGGAACGTACGCCTGACAGCCAAAGAAGCCTCCCGCGATCACCCCCCTGAAAGCAATGACCGATGGCAGTCCCCGCCGCAGCCTCAACGTTCCGGGGGGAAACATCAATCGCGCCGACCACACGACGAGCGCGACGCCCACCAGCAAGGCAATCACCGCCGCCGTCCACGCCGCACGTTCTGCCTCGATGCCGGCCCACTGCAGCAG
>JACCZJ010000492.1 GCA_013696065.1 Nocardioidaceae bacterium | reverse complement strand
GCGCGGCCGACGTAGGTGATGTAGCCCTCTTCGTCGCGCGAGGCCATGTCGCCGGTGTGATAGAAGCCGCCCGCCATCACCTCGGCTTGGCGTTCGGGATCGTCGGCATAGCCGGTCATCAGGCCTGTTGGGCGCCGAGCCAGCTCCAGGCAAAGCTCGCCGTCTGTGCCGACCTCGCCTGTCACCGGGTCGACGAGCGAGACGACGTACCCCGGCAAGGGCCGGCCCATCGACCCGACCTTGACCGGCTGTCCTGGCGGGTTGGCGATCTGTGCCGTCGTCTCTGTCTGCCCGAACCCGTCACGGACGGTGATCCCCCACGCGCGCTTGACCTGGTTGATGATTTCTGGGTTGAGCGGCTCGCCCGCGGCAACGCATTCCCGCAACGACAGCCGGTGCCCCGCCCCGAGCTCGGTCTGGGTGATCATGCGCCATACCGTCGGCGGGGCGCAGAATGTGGTGACCCCCACCCGCTCCATCACGTTGAGCAGGGCGTCGGCGGCGAAGCGGTCAAAGTTGTAGATCACGATGGTGGCGCCCGCGTTCCACGGCGCGAAGAAACATGACCAGGCGTGCTTGGCCCAGCCGGGCGACGAGATGTTCAGATGCAGATCGCCCGGCTGCAGCCCGATCCAATACATGGTCGACAGATGACCGAGTGGGTATGACGTCTGGGTGTGCTGGACCAGCTTGGGCTGCGCCGTGGTGCCCGACGTGAAATAGAGCAGCATCGGGTCATCGGCTGCCGTGCCGCCGCCGACGAGAGGCGGCTGGTCGGCCGCCACCCCCTCGTCGTACGACAACCATCCCTCAGCCGAGCCGACGCTGACCCGGACGAGCCGCTCCGTGTCGGGGCCGAACTTTGCCGCGTCGCCCGCACCCGCGATCACGGCGCGAACCCTGCCCCGCTCGATCCGGTCCCTCAGGTCCGCCGCGGTCAGGAGCGTGGTGGCCGGAATCATGACCGCACCCAGTCGGATGCAGGCCAGCATCGAAACCCAAAGCGGGACGCAGTTGCCGAGCAGCAACAGCACCCGGTCACCCCGCCGCGCCCCGGCTGCCGACAGGTACCCAGCAAGCCGCTGCGACAGCACCGACAGCTCCGCGAAGGACAGCTTGACCTCAGAGTCATCCGCCTCGACGACCCAGAGGGCGGTGGCACTCGGATGGTCAGCGGCCAGGACGTCGAACCAGTCGGTCGCATAGTTGAACTGAGCGAGCGCCGGCCACCGGAACTCGCGGTAGGCCGTCTCGTAGTTCTCGCGATGAGCCAGCAGATAGTCGCGCGCCAGCTGGAATCGCCGGCTCGGGGCTTCGTCGTCGAGATCTCCAAGGTCGAACGTCATGGTCGTATCCTGCCCCCGCCAGCCGTGGGCGTCGAACGTAGAGAACAAGCGGCGGACGGACGCGACTTGGGTGAACAGGTCGGCAGTTCTCATCCGGCTTCGGCACATCAGGCAGTCATGCGAACTTCACACAAACGCAAAACGTGAGCATCGCGGCGAATAGCGCCACCGGATAGGTTGCTTCCGTGACCGAACGCGAGGAGCAGGTGGAGTATCCAGCTCACTGGGAGGCCGACGTTTTGCTACTTGACGGCGGAGCGGCCCGACTTCGCCCGATCCGGCCAGACGATGCCGAGTTGCTCGTCGACTTCTACAGCCGGGTGTCTCCCGAATCGAAATACATGCGGTTCTTCGCGCCCTACCCCTCGCTGTCCGCGCGTGACGTCCACCGCTTCACCCACGTCGACCACCAAGATCGGGTTGCCTTCGTCATGACGGTGGGGGAGCAGATGATCGCGGTCGGACGCTATGACCGGCTCGACAGCAGCGAGGCGGAGGTCGCGTTCCTGGTCGAGGACCCGCACCAAGGGCGAGGCATCGCTCAACTGCTCCTCGAACACCTTGCCCAAGCGGGCCGCGAACGCGGAATCTCGCGGTTCATCGCGCAGGTGCTGCCCGACAACGCACGGATGATCCAAACCTTCCGTGACGCCGGCTATCACATCGAAGGCGACTTCGATGAGGGAGTCATGCAACTCGTCTTCCCGATCGAACCCACCGACACCGCTATGGGGGTCATGCGGACTCGCGAGCATCGTTCGGAGGCGCGCTCGATGGCCCGCTTCTTCGAGGCTCGCAGCGTCGCCATCATCGGTGCGAGCCGCAGGCAGGACAAGGTAGGCGCTTCCCTCGTGCGCAATCTGGTGCTGGCGGGATATTCAGGCCGGGTGTATGCCGTCAACCCCGCGGCTGAGGCCGTCGCGGGTATGCCGGCCTACAAGACGGTGCACGACATCCCAGACCAGGTCGATCTCGCCATCGTCGCGGTACCCGCCGACGCTGTGCAGGACGTGGTCCTCGACTGCGCGGCCAAGGGCGTGCATGGCCTCATCGTCATCTCGAGTGGTTTCGCCGAGATAGGCGACGAAGGACGCCGACGGCAGCGGCGGCTCGTCGGTCTCGCCCGTTCCTACGGCCTGCGCTTGGTCGGGCCCAACTGTCTGGGCGTCATCAACACAGCCCTCGACGTGTCACTCAACGCGTCCCTTGCACCCACCATGCCGCCGCGTGGCCGGGTCGGCTTCTTCTGCCAATCCGGTGCCCTCGGGGTGGCCATCCTCGAAACGGTCGGCCGCCGCGGATTGGGATTGTCGACGTTCATCTCTGCCGGTAACCGCGCCGACGTTTCGGGCAACGACCTGCTGCAGTACTGGGAAGAGGACGAGGCCACCGAGGTCGTGCTCCTCTACCTCGAGTCTCTCGGCAACCCCAGAAAGTTCTCCCGCATCGCTCGCCGCGTCGGTCGCAGCAAGCCCGTCGTCGCCGTCAAGTCCGGACGTAGCTCTCAGGGCGTTCCGATCGGTCACGCGGTGCGGTCAAGCATCGTGCCCCAGGCGGCCATCGACGCCATGTTCAGGCAGGCCGGCGTGATTCAGGTCGACACTCTCGACGAGATGTTCGATGTGGCCCAGCTGTTGGCCCACCAACCGTTGCCGATGGGACCGCGAGTGGCCGTCGTCGGCAACTCAGATGCGCTCGGACTGCTCGCAGCCGACGCCGCCCTGGCGGCTGGGCTCGAAGTGAAGAAGTCATATTCGTTAGGTGCCGACGCCTCAGCCGAAGACTTCGAACGCGGACTTGACGAGGCAATCGACGACCCCAACGTCGACGCGGTCATCGCCGTCTTCACCCCGCCCATCAACACGTCAGGCGAGCAGGTGGCGCATGTGCTGGCCACGGTGGGGGAGCAGTCTGACAAGCCGATCGTGTCGACCTTCCTCGCCCGGGTCGGGGTGCCTGAGCTGCTGCGTGTCCCAGACCTCGCGGGGGCGGCAGGTCGAGGGTCCGTGCCGTCATACCCCGCCCCGGAGGCGGCGGTGCGCGCCCTGTCGCGGGCCGTCACCTACTCGCATTGGGTCAACCGTCCGGCAGGCACTCTGCCCAACTTCGACGATGTTGACTCGGCTCGGGCACGCGGATTGGTCAACAAGGTGCTCGCCGGGTCACCTGACGGAGCTGATCTCACCGATGACGATGTGTGCGCCCTGGTCAACTGTTACGGGATCGTCGTCGCACCGCTCACCGCTGTTGCGTCATTGGAGGAAGCGATCGCGGCGGCGGAGTCGTTCGGGG
>JACCZJ010000488.1 GCA_013696065.1 Nocardioidaceae bacterium | reverse complement strand
CGCGCCTGATCGACCCCGCGCAGCTCGGGCTCGATAGCTTCGGCCAGCCCTTTGAAGAAGCGGGCGTGACGCTCACGCAGCATCGCCTCCTCTCCGGTTGCATCGAGGCGCTCTCTCACTTGTTCTTGCGCATCGCGCTCCATAGCACGTGGGGAACGCGCACGAATTTCGGCAGCCACGACGCGCCTCGCATCAGCTTGTTGACGTCGCCCTTGTCCACCCACAGTTTGCGAAGCCGCTCCTGACTAAGGTCATGAGCCAGCGCCTTGGCGAGGTAGATCCCGTTGATTCCGCCCGCCGAGGTGCCGGAGATGACGTCGATCATGATGCGCCATCGGACGTGGGTCTCGTCCTCGAGCCGCTTAAGCAGGTCCCAGTAGTAGCGCTCGGTCGTATCGGGCGCGAACTCATGGGAGGCTTGGCTCCTCTGATACTCGTGCGACGCGAGGGCTAGCTTGTGCAACTCTTTGGTGATGCCGTGCATGTAGCGTGATCGCGCGGGCCGAAGTCCATCAATCAGCGCTCGTTCATGTCGCGTGGGAAAAGGCCCGCCCCGCCATCTGCCTCAGCGGTGGCCGATGGCGGAGAGCTGCTCGGCCAGGCGGCGGCGGAAGGCCGGCACGAGTGCGAGGATGCGTAGCGCCACATTGCGCAGCGGGCGAACCGCCGGCGGGGCAGTGGCCAGTCGGGTGAGCCGGTGGGCGAGTGCGACCACACGCATGGCCTCGGCACGACTGCCGGCCGCATACTCGTCGAGCTTGTCCTCGCGACCTTCCCGGAGCGCGACCGACAGCGCATCCCCGAGAGTCACCGCATCACGCAGGCCAAGGTTCATGCCTTGCCCACCTGCCGGGCTGTGCGTATGTGCGGCGTCGCCGGCGAGCAGGACCCGCCCGGCCCGGTACTGGTCCGCCACCCGCTCGTGGATCCGAAACCTGGATCCCCAGATCACTTCAGTCACCCTCACCGTCGTACGACGCGGCCCCCGGATGTTGAGCAGTCGCTGCGCATAGGCGACGTCCGGCTGCTCCGGCGCATCGTCGACTTCGGCCACGAGCCGGAACGACCCGTCCGGGAGCGGCGCCACGACCAACATGCCGGGTGTGGAGAAGAACAGCAGGACCTGGTCCGCCGGCAGGCCGCCCTCCACCCGGACGTCAGCCAGCGTGAAGGACAGCGGCAGCGCATCGTTGCCGTCGTTCCCGAGTCCGGCCAGGTCGCGGATCGTGCTGTTCATGCCGTCGGCCGCAACGACGTACTGGGCCTTGATCATCTCGCCGCTGTCCAGCGTGACCTCGGCACCGTCGGCGGTCTGGCTCACCCCGGTGGCGACGTACGGGCGGTGGACCCTGCCGCCGAGTTCCTCGAGGCGGTCGAGCAGGACCTGCTCGGTGATGTTCTGCGGGACCATCAGCGTGTACGGATACTCTGTCGGGAGCCGGTCGAACCGGACCGGCACGAGCTCGCGATCGCCATCGCGGATGCTGAACTGCCGAGCCTGGATACCGAGCCCCGCCAGTCGCTTCGAGACGCCGATCCGCTCGAGCATCTCAAGGGTCCTGGCGTGCACGACGGCGGCACGCGAGGTGTTCGCCCCTGCCGCCTGCCGATCAACCACCGTGACGTCATGGCCATGCCCGGCCAACGAGGCGGCAACCGCCAACCCCACCGGCCCCGCACCCACCATCAGCACCTCGGTCCGACCAGGAAGCTCACTCATCACAATCTCCTTCCCCGAGCAGTCAACATCTGTTGGCCAACAAGGGTCCGCGTGACGTGCGACGTCCGTGTTTCGCTGAGTCGCGAGGTCGCTCGATCCGTCCGGCAGGCGCAGTGCTGTAGAGCGTCTTCCCGGTGGTCCCACGTCTCTGCGATTCGGCAACCAAGACTACAGCCGTGTTCGTTGGGAGTTGGGCGGCGATCACGCTGGCCGCGCCCGCAGAGTCCTCGGCGACCGCCTGGGCCCGCGGGCTCTGGCGCTTGCGCAGCCGCTCTCCGTTCGGGGAAGCGAGCGAGGCCGGCGGCGTCCGCAGCCCGTCTCGCAAGCAGAAGTGCGACGCCCGCGGCAACCCCGACTACGACGGCGCCGGCCAGCGCGTCGAGGAGGAAGTGGTTGCCGGTCGCGACGACGACGAGTAGCACAAACTGCGGGTACAACGCGCCGACGACGCGCACAGCGACTCGGCGGCCGTACCGGAGCAGGCTCGCAGCGACGACCAGCGCGTAGCCGATGTGCATACTCGGGACCGCGGCGTAGGGGTTGTAGAGCGAGCTGACGAGGCCCGAGTTGAGGTCGATGTGGTCGCCCGAGACGGTGTCTGTGATGCCGATCCCGCTCAGCCGTGGTGGGGCGGTCGGGTAGACGAGGTAGCCGACGAGGGCAAGTCCGCTCGCGAGCACCAATGTCGTGCGAACGAGGGGGAAGGCCAAACCGTTTCGGACGCTGGGGAGAGGTGTTCGGGGACGCGACCGTGGCCGCGGCCATGATCGACCGACTCGTCCATCACGCCGAGGTCGTCTCCCTCAAGGGCGACAGCTACAGGCTGAAGGACAAGGACCTTGGGAGGGTGCCTAACGACGACGCTGCGTGATGATCCACCCGGGGGGAGGAGGACAATTTTCGACCGGGCGTATGAATTCGACTTGGACTCTTGCCTTGAGCGAGAGTGTCCGGTAACCGACCGGGGGTGACTCATTTTCGACCTGTCGTGGCCAGCACCTCGGGCACTGACTTCGTTCGCCGACTGTCTCCCCGGCCGGAACCGGACCGGCGGAAGTGACTTGATAGAAGGCTGAAGGTCCTGACCCAACGCCCGGTTGTCCTCCCGCTGATCCACATCGTAGGCCGATCGAGGAAGGGAGACCAGCATGGGCGTGGCAATCGGTATCGATTCCCACAAGGGTTCGCTAGCGGCAGCGGCGGTCGACGAGGTCGGTCGACCAAGGGCAAGCCGGGAGTTCTCAAACGATCCCCGTGGTCACCGGTCCCTGTTGAGATGGATTCGAGGCTTGAGCGATGGTCGCACGGTTGGCATTGAGGGCTCCGGCAACTTCGGAGCCGGCGTTTCGAGATACCTGCTTGCCGTTGGCGAGGACGTCAGAGAAGTCCCTGCCAACCTCACCTGCAGGGAGCGCAACCGCAAGACGTCGAAGGGCAAGTCAGATCCTCAGGACGCCATCGCCATCGCCCGGGTTGTGGCTCGAGAAGATGGCCTCGGCTCATCCGCCAAAGAGCAGTTGTCCGATGACCTCAAAGTGCTGGTCGACTACCGTGACCAGCTCGTTCGCGCACGCACCAAGGCAGCCAACCGGATTCACAAGAACCTTGCCGTTCTCTATCCTGGTTATGGCGCCCGCATCCCAAAGATGACCGCCAAGTGTCATTTGGCGGGTGCCACCAAGCTGCTCAGGGGGGACTCGTCAGTGCGGGCCGATGTCGTGCGTCATCACATCGGAGAGGTCCGACGCCTCAATCGGGACATCGCGGACGCGACCCGACAAATCGAGGACATGCTCAAGCAGTCCGGTACGTCTCTGATGCAGCTACAGGGTGTCGGCGTGGTGACCGCCGCTAAGTTCTGGGCGAACTCGGCAACAGCCGAAAAGTCCGTTCCAAGGCAGCCTTCGGAATGCTGACCGGCACCGCGCCTCTACCGGCATCTTCGGGACAAACCACAAGACATCGCTTCAACCGGGGAGGCAA
>JACCZJ010000475.1 GCA_013696065.1 Nocardioidaceae bacterium | reverse complement strand
CCTCGACACTTACCTGCATCTGGCGTTGTGCAATCGCGGCATCGTGATGACGCCCTTTCACAACATGGCTCTGATGTGCCCAGACACCACCGCCGAAGACGTCGCCCGCCACGGCGAGGTCTTCGGTGAGGTCGCAGCGAGGTTGTTGCGCTGAGTCCTCCTGTGACGCCGTTTACTGACGCGCTTTGAGGGCACAGAGCCGCAGGCGAGAAGCCCAACAGAGCACGTGTTTTCGAGAGGAACTCATCAAATGAAGGCAGTCACCTGGCAAGGGAAGAAGAACGTGAGTGTCGAGGAGGTTCCCGACCCCAAGATCGAGCAACCGACCGACGCCATCGTGCGCATCACCAGCACCAACATCTGCGGGTCCGACCTTCACCTCTACGAGCCGTTGGGCGCCTTCATGGACGTCGGCGACATCTTGGGTCACGAGCCGATGGGCATCGTCGAAGAGGTCGGTTCCGAGGTGGGCAATCTGAGCGTCGGTGACCGGGTCGTGATGCCGTTCCAGATTTCCTGTGGCCACTGCTACATGTGTGACCAGCAGCTCTACACCCAGTGCGAGACGACACAGGTGCGCGAGCACGGCACTGGTGCCTCGATCTTCGGATACTCGAAACTCTACGGCCAAGTCGCCGGGGGCCAAGCCGAGTATCTGCGGGTTCCGCAGGCCCAGTTCACACATATCTTGGTCCCTGACGGGCCGCCGGACGAGCGCTTCGTCTACCTCTCAGACGTGCTGCCCACTGCTTGGCAAGCAGTCGCCTACGCCGACGTCCCCGAAGGTGGGACCTTGTGCGTCCTCGGCTTGGGCCCCATCGGTGATATGGCCTGCCGGATCGCCATGCACCAAGGCGTCCGGGTGATCGGCGTCGACCTCGTGCCAGCGCGTCTGAACCGCGCCCGCAGCAGAGGTGTCGAGACCGTAGACCTCAACGACCACGAGAAGGACCTCGGGGACGCCATCCGTGAGAGGACAGGGGGGCGTGGCCCCGACGCGGTGGTCGATGCGGTGGGTATGGAAGCGCACGGTTCGCCCGTCGGCGGATTGGCGCACAAGATCGTCGGCATGCTGCCCGACGCCCTCGCCCGGCCCATGATGCAGAACGCCGGCGTCGACAAGCTCAACGCGCTGTATTCAGCCATCGACATCGTCCGACGCGGCGGCACCATCTCGCTCAGCGGTGTGTATGGCGGCATGGCCGACCCGATGCCGATGCTCACCTTGTTCGACAAGCAGATCCAGCTGCGCATGGGACAAGCCAATGTCAAGCGCTGGGTCGACGACATCATGCCCTTGCTCACCGACGACGACCCGCTGGGCGTGGACAACTTCGCCACCCACAGCCTCCCGCTCGAGGATGCTCCGAAAGCCTACGAGACGTTCCAGAAGAAGGAAGACGACATGGTCAAGGTGATCCTCAAGCCTTGAGCTGCGTTCAACGACGCAAGCTCAGCAACGAGACCAACCTTGTTGCCTCAGCGGTGACGGCATCGCGCCCGGGGCCGAGGTATTTGCGTGGATCGACGAGCTCTAGGTTAGCCGCCAACGCGTCACGCACCGCAGCGCTCATCACCTTGTTGAGCTGCGTGGCGATGTTGACCTTGACTATGCCCGCGGCGACCGCAGCGGCGATCCCTTCATCGGGCACTCCCGACGAGCCGTGCAACACCAGTGGCACATCCACCACCGCGGCCAACTCGGTGATCAGCGCAGTGTCCAGCTCTGCATCTCGGGTGAGCATGGCGTGTGACGAACCGACGGCCACAGCCAAGGCATCGACACGCGTAGCGTCAACATAGGCGGCGGCTTCGCTCGGATCGGTCCGCACACCCGGCGCATGCACCCCGTCCTTGCCGCCCACTTCGCCGAGCTCAGCCTCGATCGAGACACCGCGCGCGTGACACCAAGCCGCCACCTCGGTGGTGGCGGCGACGTTGGCCTGATGAGACATGGCCGAAGCGTCATACATCACAGAGCTGACACCGAGGGCCACCGCCTCGTGCACAAGGTCGACAGAAACAGCATGGTCGAGGTGGACCACGATGTCGACCCTCGACCCTCGCGCAATGCTCAAGCAGGCAAGGGTGATGGGCGCCAACGACCCGTGATAAGCAACAGTGTTCTCTGACACTTGTATGACGACAGGGCGATCTGCTGCCTCGGCGCCAGCCACAATAGCCTCAGCATGTTCAATCTGGATAACGTTGAACGCACCGAGCCCGGCGCCAATCTTCTTCGAAGCAGCGACGGCGTCGAACATGGAAACCAGCGTCACGACACACCTCCTGATCCAGAGACGGAGGACAGGCTGACACGGCTGATCACGTAACCCACTCCCCCGCACGCATCACGCGCAGCAGAGCCAAACCATCGTCGAGGATCAGGAGGTCGGCCCGCCGGCCCGCTTCGAGCGCACCAACGTCGGCAAGAGCCAACACGCGCGCCGCTGAATACGAGGCGGCGCGGACGGCGTCGCACAAGTCGACACCCGCCCGATCGACGACGCGACGCACCACTTCGAGCAGTGATGCGGTGCCACCCGCTATCGAGGTCTGCCCGTCAATCGCGCCTACCGGCTTGAGCCGTGCCACCTTCTCGCGCACCAGCACCCGTTGTGAGCCCAACGCGTAGTCGCCGTCCGGCATACCCGCCGCCGCCATGGCGTCAGTGACGAGCACGATCCGGTCGGTGGCGGCTGGCGCCGTCGCAAACACCAGCGCCACAAAGCCGTCTGACAGGTGCGTGCCGTCGGCGATCAGTTCGACGGTGACGTCGCCGGTGGCGAGCTCGACAAGAGACGATGCCACGGGGCCAGGAGCACGATGGTGCAGCGGCGGCATGCCGTTGGCAAGGTGAGTGACCAGCCCTTTGCCAGCTTGGCTGCGCAGCGCAGCGAGGAACGTGTCGTAATCCGCGTCGCTGTGGCCATAGGCCACTACCACTCCCGCCACCCTGAGCGCAGCGACAACTTTGGCCGCGCCGGGCAGCTCAGGGGCGACAGTCATGTGCTTAATCGCACCGTCAGCCGCCTTTGTCAACCCGTTGACCATCTCGACATCGGGCAGCCGCAGAAAACACGGGTCCTGTGCGCCACACCGGATGTGGGACAGGAAGGGTCCCTCCAGGTGCACCCCGGCAAGCTCACTACGGTGCACGAGCGGCGATAAAGATTTGACCTGGCTCAGCAAATCGGAGGCCGACGCCGTGACCAGGCTCGCCACGAGGGAGGTCGTACCCGCCCGTAGGTGGTGGGCGGCGGCGGCACGTGCCTCGGCGACATCATCCGTGGCGAGGGTGTGCCCACCTCCACCGTGACAGTGGATGTCGACGAGGCCGGGCAACACGGTGCCGACTTGTTGAGGCGGCTCGAGGTCGCAGAGTCCAGCCGGTAGGTCGCCAGCCGGACCGACGTACACGAGCCGGTCGCCACCGATCACGACCACACCGTCGTCGATCACGTCGGATGGCGTGACAACGCGACCGCGCAGGATTTGCCGGGCTCGGCTCATCAGAGTCCGGGGTTCCCGTGTCGAGCGAGCAGAGCCGCCCCCACCAGACCGGCCCGCGCGCCGAAGCGGCCCACCGAGAGTTCCGGCACCTGAGCGATGAACGACCGTTGCGCGAGCGCCTCGCGAAGCGGCGACAACAGCGCGTCACCCGCCTCAGCAAGACCTCCGCCGATGACGACGATAGAGGGGGCCAGGAGAGCGGTCACAGCCGCCAGGCCATCGGCCAGCGCATCGACGCCGCCTTGCCACGCACGTCGCGCAACGGGGTCGACGTCGAGCGCTGCGAGTACGTCGAGGGCACCGGACACCTGCCGACCCGACGTCGCAGTGTAGGCGCGCGCGATCGCCGAGGCCGAAGCTACTGTCTCGAGGCAACCGCGCCCCCCACAGGCACAAAGCAAGCCACCTGGGCGGACGACGAGGTGACCGAACTCCCCTGCCTGTCCGAGGCCGCCTCGGACCAACCGACCGTTGACGACCAGAGTCGCCGCGATTCCAGTCCCGAGCGCCACGAACACCACATCGTCATGTCCCCGTCCCGCTCCTTCGCGCCACTCTGCCCAGCCCGCTACCGTGACATCGTGGTCGACCGCCACCGGCAGCTGCCACGCAGCGTCGAGAGCACTGCCGAACTCGAGGTCAGCCCAGCCGATGTTGGCGCTCCGCACGCCCACGCGTCTCTCGCGGTCGACGATGCCGGGCATGACGACTCCGGCTCTCGAGGGTCTTGCGCCGGTTCTGTGTTCGAGACTTTCGATCAGTTCCCTGCCGAGCTGACTCAGTGCGGCGAGAGCTGCCTCGCCCTGCGGTGTGGGAAGGACACCCGACTCGACGACCCGGCCGCCGAAGTCGACAACTTCAGCCTTGATCGTCGTGCCGCCCACGTCGCAGGCCAGCACGTGGTCGTCGCTGCGGGGCAGCGGTTGTTCGTCGGCCGAGGCGATCACGAGTCCAGGATGACGGAACGTTCGAGGTTTCGGGGCTTGTCGGGGTCGAGGCCACGGTCAGCCGCGCGGAGCACACACAGCCGCTGCACTCTGACAAGCTCGGCCATCGGGTCAATGTCGTGGTGGATAAGGTCGGCGCCGGTGAGTGCGATATCGCGGGCGAAGTTGGGCACGAGTTCTCCGAGCGCCCACACGGCCCGTCCCGGGGCGGAAATGCTGATGGGCCCGTGGCGATATTCGGTGGCCCAGTATGCCTCCGCCCACGACTGTGTCGACTCCCTCAATTTGAGCGCCGACTCGTCCGCCAGAGCCGCAGCCCACCCCATACCGACGAAGGTGATCTGCTCGGCCCCGCGCGCTACAGCCAAGGATTCCTCGCTCTCGGCGAGCACCTCACGAGCTTGTCTGATCGGAGTCGAGAGGTCGTCGCCCAGGTGCGAGCGGAGCAAGGCAAGGACCGACGTGGCAAACCGGGTCTGCACCACTGACTTCTCGTCGAATTCGGGGACGAGAATCGGTTCCCCTAAATCGAGGATCGGCGTGCCCGCGGTCGAGGTGATGACGGTGATCCGCGCCGACCCCGTGTAGGCGTCGAGGGCTGCGAGGATTTCCGTCGTCGTACCGGAGCGGGTGATCGCCACCACCCGGTCATAACCTCGGTCCAGCCGGTGGTCACTCGCCGGCCACGCGTCGGTGAGCCCATGGCCCTGGGCTTCCCGCAGCGCGGCGAACGCCCGCGCCATGTACAGCGACGTACCGCAGCCGATGACTGCGGCACGTTCGCCGGTCGCAGGCAAGGCGTCGTTGAACTGTGGCGCGAGCTCCGCAGCTCTCGACCAGTTGTCGGGTTGAAAGGAGAGTTCATCAGCGAGGTGGCTGGCGCCGGTGTGGGGGGAGGTCGTCGTCACCCCTCAAGCATGAGGCACTCTGCGCAATTGTGTCAAGAACTCTATGGATGTGGTCACAATCGATCATGGCCGGCCTGGGATAACAAAGTGGTGTCGTGGTCTTGACGCGGGCCGATCACACGAGCACAATGTTCCGGCATACGCACACATCTGATCGTTAGACGGCAACCACGATCAATTTCGATCATCCATCCACGTGTGCAGAGAGGGACCACCCAATGAATTCCACCCAGCGAGGGATCCGCCTGATCGCGGGCATGGCAGGACTTGCCTTTGCCGCGACCGCATGCGGCTTCAACTCATCCTCCGACAGCAGCAGCAACGACAGCGCCGACGACGAGACTCCCGCCACCGAAGGCGCGAGTGAGGACACTGAGGGCACCAGCGGCGGCGGCGCCAGTGGCGACATCACCATGCTCGTGCCGGCCTACAGCGACCAGACCAAGGGCCTGTGGGAAGGCATGATCGCCGACTTCGGCAAAGAGAACGGCGACGTCAACGTCGAGTTGCAGGTCGAGTCGTGGGACAACATCAACCAGGTGATCCAAACCAAGACCCAGTCTGGTGATGCCCCCGACATCCTTAACATCGACGCCTACGCGAGCTACGCCCTCGACGACCTTCTCTACCCCGTCGAAGAAGTCGTGTCGCCGGAGGTGCTCGAGGACTTCGAGCCGTCCTTTGCCGAGAATGCCTCCCTCGACGGCACCATGTTTGGCATGCCACTCATCGCCTCGGCCCGGTCGTTGTTCTACAACAAGGACCTTTTCGAGCAGGCTGGCATAGCCGAGCCACCCACGACGTGGGATGAGCTCTACGAGGACGCAAAGAAGATCAGCGAGTTGGGCGACGGTGTCGTGGGCTACGGTATGCCGCTCGGCAGCGAGGAGGCCCAGGCCGAGACATCGATCTTCGTATTCGGCAACGGCGGATCCTGGGGTGACTCTGAAGAGATCACCGCCGACACTCCGGAGAACGTCGAGGCAGTCGAGTTCATGCAGAAGATGATCGACGACGGACTCACCGAACCAGACCCCGGCTCACAAGACCGCACGCCACTGCTCAACGTCTTCAAGCAAGGCAAGATCGGCATGATGGTCGGCCTACCGCCCACCGTCACCGAGATCGAGGCCGAGTTCCCCGAGCTCAACTACGGCACGGCAGCGATCCCGACCGCCGATGGCGAGCCTGTCACTGTCGGCGTAGCAGACCACCTGATGGCCTTCAAGAACGACGGTGACAACCAAGAAGCCGTTACGGCATTCTTGGACTACTTCTACTCGCCTGAGGTGTACACCAAGTTTGTCGACGCCGAAGGCTTCCTTCCGACGACCCAATCCGGGTCAGAGGCACTCGCTGACAAGGAATCGATTCAAACCTTCCTCGAGTTGTTGCCCTCCGCGCAGTTTTACCCCAGCACCAACCCTGCATGGCCGAACACGCAAGGTGCTATTCAGCAGCAGATCGGCACGATCGCCCAAGGCGCTGACCCAGCCGAGGTGCTCGCCGAGATACAAGGAGCGGCCGAGGGCGGCTTCTGAGCTCATCTGACGTGGTGGGGTCCGGGAAACTGCTGGGCCCCACCTCTGCTCAGCCGTTCATCAACTAGTTCCGAGGAGCGCAACATGGCGACTGCTGGCAGCGGCCGGCCGCTCAAGCAGACCATTTCAGCTCTGCCGTGGATCTCTCCGGCTTTGGCCCTCATCGTGTCCATAGTGCTTTTCCACGCCGGAGTCATGATCTACAACTCGACTCGCGACTAGTCGTTGAGCGGCGTCGACCGCGGTGGAGTGGGGCTCGCCAACTATCGGCGCGTCTTCGAGAACGACGGGCTGCCCCAGGTCCTGATCAACACCGCGGTCTGGGTGGCAGGCGTGGTGTTCGTGACCGTCGTGCTGTCCATGGCCTTGGCCCAGTTCCTCAACAAGGACTTCCCTGGGCGTCGAGCCATCAGGTTGGCCATCCTCATCCCGTGGGCCGCCAGCGTGGTCATGACCACCACAGTCTTCTATTACATGCTCGAGCCCAACGTCGGGATCCTCAACAAGTTCTTGGTCCAGATCAATGTCTTAGACGAGACTTTCGGCTTCACGAAGAGGCCGGTGTCGGCCTTCGCTGTGGCCATGGCGGTGGGTGTCTTCGTGTCGGTGCCTTTCACGACGTACACGATCCTCGCCGGACTGGGGACCATCCCGGACGAGATCCTCGAGGCCGCCGACGTCGACGGGGTCAACCGGTGGCAGCGCTACACCCGCATTGTGCTGCCGCAGTTGCGGGGCACTCTGGCTGTCGCCGTCATCATCAACATCATCAACGTCTTTAACTCCTTGCCCATCCTCCGCATCATCACCGGAGACCTACCGGGCATCAAGGCCGACACGACCACGTCGCTCACGTTCAAGCTCCTCACCCTCTATCGGGAACCTGCGCTCGCGCAGGCGCTGTCGGTCTTCAACTTCGGGCTTGTTTTGGTCATTATCGCTATCTACATGGCCGTCACCCGGCCCATGCGGGAGGACTGACGCATGACGACGCAAGCACCCGTGGCTCCCGCTCCACCGGTGTCGGGGACGACCGCCAAGACGCGACGCGTATCCGCTCCGCGCCGCCGTTGGGGCCTCACCGCCATCGGGATCGTCGTAGCCTTCTTCTTCCTGGTCCCGTATGTCGTCATGCTGCTCGGCTCCTTCAAGACCAAGAAGGAAATACTGAGCATCGAGCCGACGTATCTGCCGACGCAGTGGCAGCCGCAAAACTACGTCACGATGTGGGACACCCCCGAGACACCGCTGCCGTTCAATCTGATCAGCACGGTCGCGATCTCCGCGGCCGCCACGGTGCTCGTGCTCCTCGTGGCTATCCCGGCCGCCTACTACACGTCTCGGCGACGCTTTCCCGGCCGACTTGCCTTCCTTTTCCTCGTCCTCATAACGCAGATGTTGCAACCGACCGTGCTGGCGGTCGGTCTGGTTCGCCAATTCCTGGCGATCGGTATCCATGACACCTGGCTTGCGATGATCCTGGTCAACGCCGCCTTCAACCTTTCCTTCGCCGTCTGGATCCTGCACAGCTTCTTTGCCACCATCCCGGTCGCACTCGAGGAGGCTGCGATGCTTGACGGGTTGTCACACTTCCAGGTGCTGCGCAAGATCACCTTGCCGCTCGTCTGGCCCGGAATCGTGACCGCCACCATTTTCACGGTCGTGGCTTGTTGGAACGAGTTCGCTGCCAGCCTGGTGATTCTGACAACCGACGCCAACCAGCCGCTGTCCGTGGCGCTCACCAAGTTCGTGGGCCAGTACGCCACATCGTGGCATTACGTGTTCGGCATCTCTGTGGTGAGCATCGTGCCGGTGGCCATCCTGTTCGCGTTGATCGAGCGTCGTCTCGTCGGAGGGTTGACTGCAGGGAGTGTCAAGTGACCGCCGTGATCATCACCCACGCAGATGAAGACGACAATCCACCCGCCTCCACACCACGCTCTGACCGGTGGCGATCGCTGCTGACCCTGCTGGCAGAGCGCGGCACGTTGAGCGTCGTCGATGCCGCTGCGGAGCTTGGCGTGTCAGCGGCGACCGTTCGCCGGGATTTCACCTCGCTCGAGCAACAGCAACTGGCCACGCGCACCCACGGTGGAGTCGTCGCCACGTCCGTGGCCTACGACCTCCCGGCGCACTACCGCTCGACAGGGGGTGGCAGCGCCAAGGACCGGGTCGCGCAGGCCGCCGCAGCGATGGTCGAGCGTGGCATGGTGGTAGGGCTCAACGGCGGGACCACGACGACAGTCACCGCGCGCGCCATCGCGTCGCGACAAGATCTGATGAGCCCGGGGCAAGAGAGCATCACGATCGTCACCAACGCGCTGAACATCGCCAGCGAGATGGTGCTACGACCCCACTGCCGCACGGTCTGTATCGGCGGAGTGGCCCGTCGCGAGTCCTACGAACTGCACGGACCCCATGCTTCGCGCTTCCTCGACGACCTGCGCCTGGACCTGCTGATGTTGGGCGTCCACTCGCTCAACGCCAAAGACGGCGCCATGTGCCGCTACCTCGATGAGGCGGGAATCAATGCGCAGATGGCTGCCAACGCCCGACGTGTCATCGCGGTGGGGACCGCCGAAAAGCTCACCGGCACGGCTCTGGCCCAGATCTGCCCGGCTTCCTCCATCTCCGTCTTCATCACCGATGACGAGGCAGACCCAGGTGCCGTCGCCGACCTGACCGAGGCCGGCGTGCACGTCGTGCTCGTCTAGCGTGGACCAGAGCCGCGCGATTCTTCGGCGTGGCGACCCGGCTGAGACAATGTGACGCATGACCACACCCACCGCTGATGTGAGCGTGCGCGCTGCTTGGGCGCAGGACTCGGCAGCTATCGCCGAGGTCCAGGTTCGCTCGTGGCAGCAGACCTTTGCCGACATACTGCCTTCTGAGATCCTCACGACATTGCCCGCCGACCAGTTCGAGGTGGCCTGGCAACAATCGATTGCACGTCCGCGGGACGCCAGGCAACGTGTGTTGGTGGCGCTCGAGCGAGCGACCGTGCGCGGATTCGCTGCCACGGCGCCAGCGACGGACTCAGACAGCGACCCGGTCAAGGATGCCGAGATCGCCGAATTCGTGATCGACCCCGCATACCGAGGTGCCGGGCATGGTTCACGCCTGCTGCATGCGGCGGTGGACACCATGAGGTCTGATCGATTTGAGCGGGCCACGATGTGGCTGCATGCCACCGATGACTTCGTCCGCGGATTCTTGACCAAACAAGGCTGGGCACCGGACGGGGCGCACCGCGAACTCGACCTGCACGGCGACGGCACCGTCTTGGCCAAGCAAGTCAGGGTGCACACCGATCTGCGTCCGGAGGACTGACTGCGTGACGACGACTTCAATCCTCGCCGTGGCTGCCGGCAGCTGGGGCCTGGCGATGGGGCTCGCTCCGATCGCCCAGATCCGAGCCATCCTACGACGTGGCTCATCCAAGGGAGTTTCTCTGCTCTACCTTGCGGTCCTGGAGGTCGGCTTCACCCTTTGGCTCGGTTATGGCATCGCCTTGCCCAACGTCGCTCTCATCCTCCCCAATGTGGTCGCGTTGGTGACGACAGGCGTAGCTCTCGTTCTCGTGTGGCGCTTCCGTCATCGCGATCCGATTCGCGCGGACGATGACGAGGCTGGCCTCGTGCGCTGAGACAGAGATCTCGACCGCTATCGGCGCAGGTAGCGTGCCGACACGATGTCTTTGCTCTCCACTCCCCAGCGGCGGGAGATCCTGATCGACTCCCTCGGCGTTGGAGTGGCCACCGGTACCTACGGGGTGTCCTTCGGTGCAGTCGCTGTGACCTCGGGCCTGTCGGTGTGGCAAGCCTGCGCGCTGAGCATTTTTGTCTTCACCGGTGCCTCGCAGTTCGCGTTGGTGGGAGTGGTTGCGGCAGGGGGGGCACCGATGTCAGGCGCGGCGACCGCCTTGATGCTCGGCACCCGCAACACGCTCTACGGCTTCAAGCTCGCGTCCCTGCTGCGGCTTCGGGGAATACGTCGAATCGGCGCGGCCCAACTCTTGATCGACGAGTCGACGGCGATGGCCCTGAAGCCTGCCGACCCCACGGACGCGCCACTGGGCTTCTTTGCCACCGGCTCGGCCGTATTCGTGCTGTGGAACCTGGCCACGTTGGTTGGCGCGTTGGCCGGCAACGCCCTCGGCGACCCGGCGACATACGGGCTCGACGCTGCCGTCGCGGCCGCCTTCCTCGCCTTGCTGTGGCCTCAGCTCGACACAGTGCACAAACGCCTCACCGCCGCCGCAGCGGTGGCGTTGGCGCTCATCCTTGTCCCGCTGACGCGCCCAGGTCTGCCAGTCATCGCGGCGGTAGGGGTGGCCGTGCTCGCTGCCTTGGCGCGCCGCACCTCGACCCTACGGTCGGCGCAGAGTCGGAGCCGCGGCTGATGTGGGCGGCAATCATAGTGGCTGGCGCTGGCTGCTATCTGCTCAAGCTCGCAGGGTTGTCGGTGCCGGACCAGGTGCTTGAGCGACCCTTCGTGAGGCGGCTGGCTGACCTGATCCCGGTGGCGCTGCTGGCGGCGCTGGTCGCCGTGCAGGCGTTGTCGACCAGGCAGGAACTGACGGTAGATGCCCGTCTCGTAGGTCTGGCTGCCGGGGCGGTCGCCTTGCTCGCCCGAGCGCCTTTCCTCGTCGTGGTCATCGTCGCCGCCTTGACCACCGCCCTCATCCGCCTTCCCTGATGGGTGGCGGTCAGCCTGGTGACAGGCTGGTCTGAAGTCCGTCCGCCAGGCGTCGAGGGAGCCTGCGCTAGCCGGTGTGCCCGTCGTGGAGGGCGATGGCATATCGCAAAGCGGCCCGGGCTCGTTTTCGGTCTCCGGCATCGTCGTAGGCCATTCCGAGCCGGTACCACGCCGCCCAGTCGGCAGGCGCTGCATCCACCTCGGCCTGGCGCTCAGCGAACAGAGCGTCTGCAGCGAGCCGCTCGGGTCGGCCCGAGGGCCTCAGTGGCAGCTCCTCGGTCGGCCAACGGCCACGACCGACCAGCTCAGACGAGAGCCTGGTGGTCGCGGCACCGAACTGGATCTCCCGCCATACGACGTAGGCGCCGATCAGTGGCAGGACCAAGATGGCGAGCCCCAGCGTGACGGGGATCAGCCCGCCGGCGCGAATCAGCAACACCGCCTGATATCCCACCAGCGTGAGATACATGGCCAGCAGCACCACCAGCGCCACCACCACGGTGCGGGCACGCGTCACGAGACCACCGAGTCTCGGTTCGTCCCGCGACTTCTCGTCACGCCAGGCCCAGCGCGGAATCGAGCCCTACCGTGAGACCGGGCGTGTTGACCACTGCACGCACCGCCGCTAGCACCCCCGGCATGAAGGATTCGCGGTCAAGCGAGTCATGTCGGATGGTGAGGATCTCACCGGCACTGCCGAGGATCACCTCCTGGTGCGCCACTAGGCCCCGAATCCGCAGGCTATGTACGGCGATCCCCTCGATCGTCGCCCCTCGCGCCCCGTCGACCTGGTCGACAGTGGCGTCAGGGTTCGGGCCAGCACCTGCCTTCGAGCGGACCGCCGCGATCAGCTCTGCAGTGCGGCGGGCGGTGCCCGATGGGGCATCGGCTTTGGTCGGGTGATGCAGCTCGACGATCTCGACCGACTCGTAGAAGCGCGCTGCTTCGGCCGCGAAGCGCATCATCAAGACGGCGCCAATCGAGAAGTTCGGTACGACGATCACGCCCACCTCAGGTGCCCTAGCGAGTTGGCTCTCGACAGTCGCGAGTCGCCCCTCGGTAAATCCCGACGTACCAGCAACAACGCTGAGCCCGTGGCTCACACACCAGGCGATGTTGTCCATCACGGCTCCGGGATGTGTGAAGTCCACGGCCACGTGGGCACCCGCCAGGGTGGCCAGATCGTCACCGACATCCACCTGGGCCGTCAGCTCCAGATCGTCGGCCGCCTCAACTGCCCGACATGTTTGCGCGCCCATCTTGCCTTGCGCACCGATGACGCCGACCCGGATCATGGCTGTGACTTTAGTGGTTGCCGCCGTCGCGGGGCTCACCTGCTGCCGAGACGCCACGGTGTGGCCCACTCGCCAACTCGCCAACGCCGACAGACTGGGCGCACTGTGGCGCTCGGCGGGGGCTGAGGGGAGAGTCAGGGGAGAGAGGTGAGGGCTGGCGCGGGACCGATGACGGCGAGAGTGGGTTCGGCCGAGAGTAGCTCGCCCGCAACGGCGGCCACGTCGTCGAGGGTGACGGCACGGATGCAGGCCAGTGACTCGTCCATGCCGATCAACCCGCCCGGCACGAGCTCTGACTTGCCGAGGCGGGTCATCCGACTGCTCGAGTCCTCGAGTCCCATCACGAGACCGCCCCTCAATTGACCTTGCCCTCGGCGCAGCTCCTCGTCGGTGATGCCGTTGGCCGCGACCTTGGCGAGTTCGTCTCGGCAGATGTCGAGCACATCGGCCACCTTCTTCGGCATACATCCGCCGGCCACCGCGAAATAGCCGGTGTCGACGTGTTGGCTGGTGAAGGTGTAGACCGAATAGGCGAGCCCTCGCCGCTCGCGGATTTCTTGAAACAACCGACTGGAGGTGCCGCCGCCGACCGTCGCGTTGAGCACTCCCAGCGCGAACCGCCGAGGGTCGTTGCGGGCGTACGACGGCACACCCAACACGAACGTCGCGTAGTCGCCCCGTCGCTCGATCAACCGGGTCCCCACCTGCGGGGCGACAGCATGAGCCACCCGGCGTACGGCGACCGGGCCGCGATCCACGTGCCCCAGCGCCTCAGCGGAGGAGAACGCCGCGCGCACCTGCCGCACCACCTGAGCATGTTCGACGGCACCAGCAGCCGCGAACACCAAGTTGTCGGCGGTGTAGCGCCGGTTGTAGTAGCCGACGATCTGGCGGCGAGTCAAAGACTCGATTGACTCGACGCTGCCGGTGATCGGACGTCCGAGCGATGTGTCGCCGAACAGCTCGGACACGAACGCGTCGTGCACCACGTCGTCGGGGTCGTCGTCATGCATGGCGATCTCTTCGAGGATGACGTCGCGTTCGTTCGCGACCTCGTGCGCCGGGATCAGCGACGAGGTCACCATGTCGCAGATGACGTCGACGGCCAGTGGCACGTCGGCGTCGAGCACCCGTGCGTGATAGCAGGTGAACTCCTTGCCGGTGAAGGCGTTGAGCTCTCCCCCGACGGCGTCGAGCTCAGCGGAGATGTCGAGCGCCGTACGCCGCTTGGTGCCTTTGAAGAGCAGGTGCTCCAAAAAGTGGGTGACTCCCGCGAGAGACGGCGCCTCGTCACGGGAGCCCACGCCCGTCCACAGACCGAGCGTCGCCGAACGCGCGCCCGGCATCGAGTCTGTGATGACCCGAAGACCACCCGGGAGGACCGTGCGGCGGACCGTAGAGGCTACGGCGCCGCCGTCACCGCCCTCCTTGAGCAGCGTTCGTGATGAACCGAGTGGCTGGTCTGAGGCAGGCAGATACGCCACGGTCAGGCGTCGACGTCCACCGGGTCCGCTGCTTCGGTGTCGGCTTCGGCTTCGTCCACGACGGGAACCAGTGACAGCTTGCCGCGATCGTCGATCTCACCGATCTCGACCTGGAGCTTCTGCCCGACTGATACGACATCGTCGACGTTCTCGACGCGTTTGCCACCGGAGAGGGCGCGCAGCTTCGAGATGTGAAGCAACCCGTCCTTGCCCGGCATCAGCGACACGAACGCACCGAAGGTCGTCGTCTTGACGACGGTACCGAGATAGCGCTCACCGATCTCTGGCATTTGCGGGTTAGCGATGGCGTTGATCGTCGTGCGCGCGGCCTCGGCGGCGATGCCGTTGTCGGCACCGACGTAGATGGTGCCATCGTCCTCGATGCTGATCTGCGCACCAGTGTCCTCTTGGATCTGCTTGATGACCTTGCCTTTCGGACCGATCACCTCACCGATCTTGTCGACGGGCACCTTCATGGTGATGATGCGTGGTGCGGTCGGCGCCATCTCGTCTGGGCCGTCGATGGCCTCAGCCATGACGTCGAGGATCGTGAGCCGCGCGTCGCGTGCCTGCTTGAGAGCCGATGTCAGCACCGAGGCCGGGATGCCGTCGAGCTTGGTGTCGAGCTGCAGCGCCGTCACGAACTCGCGAGTGCCAGCGACCTTGAAGTCCATGTCACCGAACGCGTCTTCGGCACCGAGGATGTCGGTGAGGGTCACGAACTTATCTTCGCCGTCGACGTTACCGCTGATGAGACCCATGGCGATGCCCGCCACGGGCGCCCGCAACGGCACGCCAGCGTTCAGCAGACCCATGGTGGACGCGCAGACCGAGCCCATCGACGTGGAGCCATTCGAACTGAGCGCCTCCGACACCTGCCGGATGGCATAGGGGAACTCCTCACGCCTCGGCAGCACTGGCATGATCGCCCGTCCAGCCAGAGCGCCGTGCCCGATCTCGCGGCGCTTGGGCGAACCCACCCGACCGGTTTCACCGGTGGAGTAGGGCGGGAAGTTGTAGTTGTGCATGTAGCGGCGACTCGTCTCAGGAGAGAGCGTGTCGAGCTTCTGCTCCAGCGACAGCATGTTGAGCGTCGTGATGCCGAGAATCTGGGTCTCGCCCCGCTCGAACAACGCTGACCCGTGTACGCGCGGCACCACACCCACTTCGGCGCTCAGCGTTCGGATGTCACTCAGGCCACGTCCATCGATCCGGACCTCGTCGCGCAGCACTCGCTCGCGCACGACCTTCTTGGTGAGGGAGCGGAACGCCGCTCCGAGCTCCTTCTCGCGACCTTCGAAGTCCGCACCGAGCCTCTCGAGCACATCGGACTTGACCTGGTCGAGCCGGTCCTCGCGCTCCTGCTTGCCAGCGATCGACAAGGCGGAGGCGAGATCGCTGGCGGCTGCCGATTCGACCGCCCCGAAGGCGTCATCTTGGTAGTCGAGGAATCGGGGGAAGTCGGCACCCGGCTTGGCGGCGACGTCGGCGAGCTGCTGTTGGGCTTCGCAGAGCTGCTTGATGAAGGTCTTCGACGCTTCAAGCCCTTCGGCGACGATTTCTTCGGTGGGCGCCTGCGAACCGCCTTGCACCTTGTCCCAGGTGGCCTCGGTCGACTCGGCCTCCACCATCATGATGGCGACATCGCCCGACTCGACGACGCGGCCGGCGACGACCATGTCGAAGACGGCGTCCTCGAGCTGGGTGTGGGTGGGGAAAGCCACCCACTGACCGTCGATCAGCGCGACCCGGACACCGCCGACGGGCCCGCTGAAGGGCAGCCCCGATAGCTGCGTGGACAACGACGCGGCGTTGATGGCGAGTACGTCGTACGACACGTCAGGGTGCAGCGCCAGCACGGTGATGACGACCTGCACCTCGTTGCGAATCCCTGAGCCGAATGAGGGGCGCAAGGGTCGGTCGATCAGGCGACAGGTGAGGATCGCGTCTTCGGACGGGCGTCCCTCTCGGCGGAAGAACGACCCGGGGATGCGACCGGCGGCGTACATCCGCTCCTCGACGTCAACGGTCAACGGGAAGAAGTCGAACTGCTCCTTGGGGTGCTTGCCGGCAGTGGTTGCCGACAACAGCATGGTCTCCTCGTCGAGGAAGGCGACGGCGGAGCCGGCGGCTTGGCGGGCGAGGTGTCCGGTCTCGAATCGGATGGTACGGGTGCCGTGGCGCCCGTTATCGAGGACTGTTTCGATGGATTGGGGTTCGGATCCCGACATGGGATTCCTTTCTTGACACGTGACGACACGCGCACGACGCCCGCCCCACGTGGGGGCCTCGTCACGGCGACACGCTCAGCGTGGCCGTGCGGCGTCCAGTCAACTGGAGCGGCGGACCCGGGATCGGGCTGCCACCAAGCTGGCCTCGCCGTGGCCGGTCTTCGATCGAGGCTTGCGGGCACGACGCGAGGTTTCCCGCGTTCCCGAAGGCCACTACCGAGGACCGGCGTCTTGGCATTTGAAGCGTCAGCGCTTGACGTCACTGGTATGGATGCCTCGTGTGAGGCATTCCTGAACTGTATGAACTCTATTCAGTTGGCTCGCGCGTTGTCTCGGCCTTGGGCCGGGATGCGGGCAAGAAATGCGACGCGTGGGCAAGGCCACCAGGACAGACCTGGCTGGGCTCGCTGGCCGCGACGAGAGACGACCCTCGCGCGTCCGTGCGTCGAGGACTAGCGACGCAGACCGAGTCTCTCAATGAGGCTTCGGTAGCGAGCAATCTCTGTCTTCTGCAGATAGTTGAGCAACCGACGGCGCTGGCCCACGAGGAGCAGCAGCCCGCGACGGCTGTGGTGGTCATGCTTGTGGTCCTTGAGATGACCGGTCAGATCGGAGATGCGCTTGGTCAACAACGCGACCTGGACTTCGGGCGAACCGGTGTCGCCTTCGGTGGTGGCGTACTCATCGATGATGTGCTTCTTGGTCGCAGCGTCAAGTGACACGCGATCTCCCTTCGGGGTTTCCGTTGCGCGGCGCGCCGGGGCCTGTTCACCCGGGCACTATCGATCCGCGGCCGTCATACGGCTCAGCCAGGTTACCAGCGCCACCCCGCGACATCCCAATCGTCACGCTCCCCGCGGCCCACGCACACCACCCCAGCCCGCACG
>JACCZJ010000433.1 GCA_013696065.1 Nocardioidaceae bacterium | reverse complement strand
CTTGTCGTGCAGCACCTGTTGTTCACAACCTGGTGACTCACGAGCAGCTACACAGAAAAGGACCGGTTAGGAGGGTCGTGGGTTGCCCGTCAGCAGCTCAGTCGACCCGAACTTCAGTGTGGTTGTCCGCTAGCCATCCGGTCTGGTCCTCTTGTTGTGGTGTCGTCGACTGGCACCGTGGAGCAGTCTTGGCGTTCGGCTCCGCTTGGCGCATCGAATCTCCCTAGCTCCCCTGCCCCTTGGACCCGCTGGGGGCGGCAGAGGGTTGCCCGTGATCTCACCCAACGCCGTCGAAGGGCTCGCGTCGCGCACGTGAGCGCGGCTACCCCCGAAAACCGTTTGCGCTGCGGCAGGGTGCCTGGAATCCTCGAGATACGTCGGCTTGGCCTCATCGAGCCCTGAGCGCAAGGAGGATTCAGATGACCACCCGTGTCCCGGGCCTGTCCTGCCTACCCTCCGCCTCGAGGTCGACCGCCAGCTGACGCCGGTGAGGCCACCTCGCATTCTTGCTTGAGGAGCACCCTCACCATGAGTCACCCCAAAGCCACCCTGAACTTCGAGTACCACCCGCTCGACGATCTCCGCACCGACCAACGATGGTCGACGTGGTCAGCCGTCGTGAAGGGTGCCCACGGACCCGAGCCTCGCCCCGACTGGGTCGTGACCGACGATGGCGCCGTAGACACCGAACTCGGCGTCCTCAAGACAGGCAAGGAAGCAGACGTGTTCTTGCTCGAAAGAGCCGTCCCAGGCTGCTCCGCACGTACGTCGATCCTGGCCGCCAAGCGTTATCGCAGCAGCGAGCATCGCCAGTTCCATCGAGACGCGGGATACGTCGAAGGTCGCCGCGTCCGACGCAGCCGGGATACGCGTGCCATGGCGAAAAGCACCAGCTATGGCCGCCAAGTCGCCTCGGGTCAATGGGCTCAGCAGGAGTTTGCGGCCTTGACCACGCTGTGGTCGGCCGGGGTGCCGGTGCCCTACCCGGTGCAGATCGACGGCACGGAGATCCTGATGGAGTTCATCGAGGTCGACGGCGCGGCCGCTCCCCGCTTGGCCCAGACGCGCCCATCGCACGACCTCCTGATCAGCTACTTCGAGCAGCTCCGCGGGGCGATGGGTGTGCTGGCGCGACACGGGTGGGCGCATGGCGACCTCTCGCCATACAACATCTTGGTCCAAGGTGGGCGGCTCGTGATCATCGATCTACCGCAAGTGCTCGACATCGTGGGCAATCCCAACGGCGTGGACTTCCTGCTCCGCGACTGTCGCAATGTGTGTCGTTGGTTCGTCGCGCGCGGTCTCGATGTCGACCCCGAAGCCCTGTTAGCCGAGCTGCTCGCCGAGGCTTGGTGAGGGAGCTACATAGGCCGATTGTGGGTGGAAGCTGCGGATTTCGTTGCCAGAACGAGCGTTCACGACTCATGTGAGCGACATATTGGCCTGACTGCGCCGATATCGCTTGCCTCATCAGGTGCTCCTAGGGCAGAGTAGCGCTATGACGATCGACCAATCGCTCGACCTCGACTACTCCGCCCTGCAGCAGTCGGCCCGCGACCATCTCTGGATGCACTTCAGCCGGATGTCGTCCTACGACAACGCCGACGTGCCCATCATCGTGAGAGGCGAAGGCGCCTACATCTACGACGCGAAGGGCAAGCGCTATCTCGACGGGCTGGCCGGGTTGTTCGTGAGCCAGGTCGGACATGGCCGCAAGGAGCTAGCCGAGGCGGCCGCCAAGCAGGCCGAGAAGCTCGCCTTCATGCCGCTGTGGTCCTACGCCCACCCCAACGCGATCGAGCTGGCCCAGCGGGTCGCCAACTACGCGCCCGGTGATCTCAACCGGGTCTTTTTCACTACTGGGGGCGGTGAAGCAGTCGAGACGGCGTGGAAGCTCGCCAAGCAGTACTTCAAGCTGACGGGCAAGCCCGGCAAGCACAAAGTCGTCTCGCGGGCGATCGCCTACCACGGCACCACTCAGGGAGCCCTGTCGATCACCGGCCTGCCGAGCCTCAAGGCGCCGTTCGAGCCGCTCGTTCCCAGCACCTTCCGGGTGCCGAACACCAACATCTACCGCGCCGCGATGCACGGCAACGACCCGGTGAAGTTCGGTCGCTGGGCTGCTGACGAGATTGCCGTCGCCATCGAAAACGAGGGTGCCGACACAGTCGCGGCGGTATTCCTCGAGCCGGTGCAGAACGCCGGCGGCTGCTTCCCGCCCCCGCCCGGCTATTTCCAGCGAGTCCGCGAGATCTGTGACGAGTACGACGTCCTGCTTGTCAGCGACGAAGTCATCTGCGCCTTCGGGCGCCTCGGCCACATGTTCGCGGCCGAGCGCTACGACTACGTGCCGGACATGATCACCTGCGCCAAAGGCATCACTTCCGGCTATGCCCCGCTGGGCGCCATGATCGCCACTGACCGCCTCTTCGAGCCGTTCTCCAAGGGCGACACGACCTTCATGCACGGCTACACCTTCGGCGGCCACCCGGTCTCCACCGCCGTCGCGATGGCCAACCTGGACATCTTCGAGCGCGAAGGACTCAACCAGCACGTGCTCGACACCGAAGACGCCTTCCGAGCCACCCTGGAGAAGCTCAAGGACCTCCCGATCGTCGGCGACGTTCGCGGTGATGGCTATTTCTACGGCATCGAGCTCGTGAAGAACCAAGGCACCAAGGAGACGTTCACCGACGCCGAGGCAGAGATCCTGCTTCGCGGCTTCTTGTCCAAGGCCTTGTATGAGGCTGGGCTCTATTGCCGGGCTGACGATCGCGGTGACCCGGTCATCCAGCTGTCGCCGCCGCTCATCTGCGACCAGGAGCACTTCGACGAGATGGAGCAGATCCTGCGCTCGGTCCTCACCGACGCCGGCACCAAGCTGTGACCTCCCCCTTCTGCGGGCTCGTGTGGAGACTCGAGGCCGACTGTTGACCTCGAGTCTCCACACGAGGTCGCGTTTCTCATCTAGGCTGCGGGTCGCCCTTCAAGGGGCCGTGTCGTCTGGATCAGGTGCGTCTGGCGCACAGCCAGCG
>JACCZJ010000427.1 GCA_013696065.1 Nocardioidaceae bacterium | reverse complement strand
GTACCAGCTCGTGGCAGAGGAGCAGGGAGTTCCCGGCGACAAGATCTCCGGGACCATCCAGAACGACGTGCTCAAGGAGTACATCGCCCGCGGCACGTACATTTATCCGCCGAAGCAGTCCCTGCGGCTGATCACCGACATCTTCAAGTACTGCCAGGCGGAGATGCCACGGTGGAACACCATCTCCATCTCCGGCTATCACATGGCGGAGGCGGGAGCGACGCCCGCGCAGGAGATCGCCTTCACGCTGGCTAACGGCATCGAATATGTGCGCGCCGCCATCGATTCGGGGCAAGACGTGGACCAGTTCGCTCCGCGCCTGGCATTCTTTTTCGTCTCCCGGACCAGTCTGCTGGAGGAGGTCGCCAAGTTCCGGGCGGCTCGGCGGATCTGGGCCGAGGTGATGCGCGATGAGTTCGGCGCCAAAGACCCCAAGTCGCTGATGTTGCGCTTCCACACCCAGACGGCGGGGGTGCAGTTGACCGCTCAGCAGCCGGAAGTCAACATGGTGCGCGTAGCCGTTCAGGCCCTGGCTGCTGTGCTGGGTGGAACCCAGTCGTTGCACACCAACTCCTTCGACGAAGCGATGGCCTTGCCCACCGAGAAGGCTGCCCGGCTGGCGTTGCGGACCCAGCAGGTGATCGCCTATGAGACCGACGTGACCAAGACCGTCGATCCCCTCGCCGGGTCGTATGCCGTTGAGGCGCTCACCGATGACGTGGAGAGAGCAGCGCGCGACCTGATGACCGCCGTACAAGACAGAGGTGGGGCCGTGGCGGCGATCGAGACGGGTTACCAGAAGAACGAGATCGAGAAGTCGGCATACCGGATCGCCCAGGAGATCGACAGCGAGGAACGCACCGTCGTCGGAGTGAATCGGTTCACTGTCGCCGTCGACGACCCTTACGAGCCGTTGCGAGTCGACCCCGACATCGAGGCCCAGCAGGCCGAGCGGCTCGCTCGACTTCGCGCGACCCGAGACCAATCTGAGGTTGACCGGCAGTTGGAGGCGACGCGAGCAGCGGCGCAGGGCACCGACAACGTGCTCATACCGATGAAGGCAGCCTTGGCTGCTCGCGGGACCGTCGGAGAGGTGTGTGACGCCCTCCGGGAAGTGTGGGGTGTTTACCAGCCCCCGGCAGCGTTTTGACAGCGATGAGTGTCGTGTAGTCCCAGTCGCCAGCACGGAATCGACCGCCCCGAGGCAGGAAACTCCACGTGGGTATTACTGCCAAGTCAGTCAGATGCTGCCCATAGATGAGACACTGATTGAATGCTTGACCCGGCTGTGTGCGACGACATCGAAAGGATTACGAAGTCATATGAGCTCGAGCTCATCGACTTTCGGCGAATGTTGCACCGCCATCCCGAGCTAGGTCGAGAGGAGCACCGAACCACACGAGCGATTGTCGCCCGCCTCAAGTTGGCTGGTCTGGAGCCCAGGGTCCTGTCGACCGGCACCGGCGTCATCTGCGACATTATTGGCAGCTCCGATGCCGCCCCGACGTTCGGTTTTCGCGGAGACATCGACGCCTTGGCCATCGACGACGCCAAGGACATTTCCTATCGTTCGCAGGTCCCCGGCGTCTGTCACGCTTGCGGCCACGACGCGCACACCGCGATCGTGCTGGGCTTGGCGCTGGTGCTCACTGAACTGCGCAAACAGGGATGGCTGAAGCGTTCGGTGCGGCTCATCTTCCAGCCAGCCGAGGAGTTGACTCCCGGCGGCTCGCTCGACGTCCTTGCTGATGGCGAGATCGCCGGCCTGGAGCACGTCTTTGCTCTGCACTGCGACCCCAAATTGCGTGTCGGCAAGGTGGGTTTCCGCTCCGGCCCGATCACTGCCGGCGCTGACCGTATCTCTGTCACCATGCGGGGCCCAGGTGGGCACACCGCGCGCCCTCACCTGACAGCGGACGTGGTGCACGCCCTCGGCACGGTGATCACTCAGCTGCCCGCGATGCTGTCGAGGCTGGCTGATCCACGGGCGGGGCTCAGCGTGGTGTGGGGGCAGGTGCACGCAGGCGCTGTCGCCAACGCCATACCGCAAAGCGGGTTCGCTCGCGGAACAGTGCGCTGCCTTGACAACCGCGTGTGGAACGCCGCCCACACCGCCATCCCCGAGCTGGTGCGTCAGCTGGCTGCGCCGTACGGCGTCGAGGTGGATGTCGAGATGAACAAGAGCGTTCCACCGTGCGTCAACCACCACGACTCGACCGAGCTGATGCGGTCTGTCGCCGGCGAAATCCTTGGCCGCGATGCGATCACCACCACAGACCAGAGCCTCGGCGGCGAGGACTTTGCATGGATCCTGGCTGAAGCGCCCGGGTCCCTGGCCCGACTCGGTGTCCGAGACCCGAGATCGGATGAAGTGCGCGACTTGCACCGGGGTTCCCTTGACATCGACGAGTCCAGCATCGCCATAGGCGTCCGACTGATGTCCGGCCTGGCCGTCGCCGAGGTCCGCCATTGACGGCTAGCCGAGCGGCGCGCGCAAGAGCCATATCGAGACCAGATCGCGTCCCTTTCGATAGTCGGCTGCCCTTAACGCTGCACTAGGCTCCGGACACGACGCGTGCCAACCTGGCAGGGCACGCCCAGTGAAAGGAGTTCCTTTGCGTCGTACGACCAAGATTGCGGCAGCCTCTATGGCGGCCATGCTCGCTCTGGCCGGATGTGCCAGCAGCAACAATGAAACCAACGAACCCAGCGGCGGCAACGAAACCGACGCCGGCGGCGGGAGCGGCGAAGGCGGCAGCGGCGACGGCCCCAAGATCGGCCTCGCGTATGACGTGGGCGGGCGGGGCGACCAGTCCTTCAACGACTCCGCCTTCGCCGGTATCGAGGAGGCGGCGAACCAGTTCGACGCCACCTACAAAGAGATTGAGGCCAACGCCGGCGAGAACGACGCAGACCGCGAAGAGCGTCTCCGGGTGCTCGCCGATGCCGGTTACGACCCAATCATTGCGGTGGGTTATGTGTACTCCCCAGCCGTGGACACCGTTGGCGCAGAGTATCCCGAGCTCAGCTTCGCCGTAGTGGACGGCTTTTCCGAAGCTGAAAACGCTGCCAACCTGGATTTCGCGGCCAATGAGGGGTCGTTCCTCGTCGGGGTCGCTGCCGCGCTCACGACCAAGAGCAACAACGTGGGTTTTATCGGTGGCGTCGACGGACCACTCATCCAGGCTTTCGAGGCTGGCTACGTTGCCGGCGTTGAGGCAGTCGATCCGAAGATCGAGATCCAAATTCAATACCTGTCCCAAGACGATGCAGTGAAGGGTTACGAGAATCCGGCCGGAGGCAAGATTGCGGCCACAGGCATGTACGAGAACGGCGCCGACGTCGTTTACCACGCTGCCGGCAAGTCTGGCCTCGGATTGTTCGACGCGGTCGTTGCCGCCGGTGAAGGCAACTGGGCAATCGGAGTCGACTCCGACCAGTACCTCACAGCCGATCCCGACCAGCAGCCGTACATCTTGACCTCGATGCTGAAGCGGATCGATGTGAGCATCGTCGAATACGTCAAGGCGTTCGTGGACCGGAAGGCCCCAACTGGCTACGTGGTCTATGACCTCGAGACCGGCGGCGTGGACTACGCCACCTCTGGCGGGTTCGTCGACGACATCAAGGACGAGATCGACGACTACAAGCAGAAGATCCTCGATGGCGAGATTGAGGTGCCAGCCGAGCCCTGACCCATTGGTTGGACACACCACAAAGGACCCGGGGGCGCTGTTCCTCCCGGGTCCTTGCATTCCGGTAGTTTCTGTCGGGACCCTCAGGGTGACTCTCGCAGAGGAGTTCAATGACTAGCAGCGAAACGATGAGCGAGACCGCGGCCGTCCGGCTTGACACCATCGGCAAACGATTCCCTGGCGTAGTAGCCAACCACGACGTCTCCGTCTCAATTCGCGCCGGCACCGTCCACGCCTTTGTGGGTGAAAACGGGTCGGGCAAGTCCACCTTGATGAAGATCCTTTACGGAGTCCAGAAACCCGACCAGGGCACCATCACCATCAACGGCGAGCAGGTTAGCTTTTCCTCTCCGGCTGACGCGATCCGACATGAGATCGGAATGGTGTTCCAGCACTTCCAACTCGCTGACAACTTCACCGTCATGGAAAACATCGTGCTGGGAGCCGAACGACTCCATGGCATCGGCGACGCCGCCCGGGAGGAGATTGAACGCATCTCTGATGCCTATGGATTTGCTCTTGACCCCGATGCGCTGGTCGAGACTTTGGGTGTGGGGGAGCGGCAGCGGGTCGAGATCCTCAAGGTGCTTTATCGGGGCGCGAAGATCATCATCCTCGACGAGCCCACCGCGGTCCTCGTGCCACAAGAGGTTGATGCGCTCTTTCGCAACCTCGAGGAGCTCAAGCGCGAAGGCCACACTGTGATTTTCATCTCGCACAAGCTTGACGAGGTGCTGGCAGTGGCTGATGCCATCACTGTGCTCCGAGGTGGCACCACGGTTTCGACGGTCGAGCCTCGCGATGTTACGCCACATGACCTGGCCGAGCTGATGGTGGGCGCAGAGCTGCCAAGCCCTAGCGCTGGCGAGTCCACCGTCACAGACGGGACTGTCCTCGCTGTCCGAGGCGTGGGGGTCCGTGACACTGCCGGCCGTGAGGTTCTGTCCGACATCGATCTGGAGATCCGTGCGGGCGAACTCCTCGGCATCGCTGGCGTGGAAGGCAACGGCCAGACGGAGCTTGTGGAGAC
>JACCZJ010000423.1 GCA_013696065.1 Nocardioidaceae bacterium | reverse complement strand
TTGCGCACCACCTGGTCGGGTGTGTGCTTGCGTCTCTTCACCGCGACGATCCTCCTTCCGCCTCTTCCGAGGCATCAAGACTCTCACTCGCGGTGGACCGATTTCAGGGGGTCAGGCCAGAAGGACCGGACGTCCTGCTGATTGGAGGCCTGGGCGACACCGTCGAGTCGTGGCAGTTCCAGCTCGACCAGCTCCGCAGGGTTCGTTCGGCTCAGACGATGATCACGTCGGCGCGCCGAGAGTCCCGGGGCTCCGCGCTGAACTCAAATGTTTCCTTGACCATCTGTGGGCCGCTATCTGGACGGCGTCCCAGGGGCTTCCGAAGGGAGGTGTGTAGCTGAGGTCCAGGTCGTTGAAATCATCGACCATCATTTCGCCAAACATTGCAACTGCGGGAACATCGATTCGTTTCGCGACCTGAGCATCACGGTGCCCGACGATCTGCGCACCAAGCAATCGGCCAGTCGTGCGATCTCCCGTGATTCGCATCGCGAGTTCGCGCGCTCCCGGGTAGTAGAGTTTGCGGTCGAGAGCAGAAGAGCCGACTGTGAGCGGATCGAAGCCCGCATCTCTCGCCTCTCCGTCCCGCAGGCCCGAGCGAGCAGCAGCTAGCTCGAAGACCTTGACTACCTGTGTCCCGAGCGAGCCTTCAAAGAGTCGATCGCCGCCGACCGCGTTCTCGCCAGCCACCGTGCCCTGTTTGTGTGCCGTGGTTCCCAGGGGTAGATAGGTCGGGGCCCCCAGGATGCGATGGTATGTCTCGGTACAGTCGCCGGCCGCGAACGTGTCGGGTAGATTCATCTCCATCCGCCGGCTGGTGCGGATGGCGCCTTTGACGCCGATCCTTGCTCCAGAGGCCGCGGCGAGCGCGCTGTCCGGTCGCACCCCCACGACCACTAACACGAGATCAACCGCCCTTTCCAGACCGGGCGTACCGTAGACAGTCAGCGCCTTTCCCTCCTCGCTGATGGTCTCAACTCGCACGCCGGTCACGATCTCGACCCCATGCGAGACAAGCTCACCACGCACCACTGCCCCCAGCTCGGGATCAACAGTTGGCAAGACCTCCTGCATCTGCTCAACGACAGTGACCTTCAACCCTCGTGCGCCAAGGGCCTCGGCCAGCTCCAGCCCAATGTAGCCGGCGCCAACGATTACCGCAGATTCCGTGCCGCGCCGGCGAGCGGCTTGATGCACCGCAAAGGAGTTTTGCATTGTGTGAAGAACGTGAACTCCCGGCAAGTCAAGTCCCCGGATAGGCGGGCGGATGGGCTGGGCGCCGGTGGCGACGATGAGTCGGTCGTAGCCGAGCTCTAGCTCCGTTCCTCCCAAGTCCGTTACGATCACCCGCTTGGCGCCGGGGTCGATAGCCCTGGCGGTGTGATCGAGAAGCATCCTCATCCCGGCTCGCTCGAGTTCATCGAGGGTCCTGTGCGCAAGCGAGCGCCAGTCCGGAACGTCCCCTGAAATGTAGTAAGGCAAGCCGCAGATCGAGAAGTTGGGGTAGGCATCTGCTATCGCCACGATCACCTCGGCAGAGCCGTCCAGCTCACACGCACGCAGGCCCGCGCTGATCCCCGCATCGCTTCCTCCGATGATCAGCAGGCGAGACACATCTAGTCCTTCGGTTCGTTTGTCGAGGTGGACTTTGCGATCACGTCGCGCTTGCCTCGGCGCCAGGCCTCGCCCATCGGTCTCATGCTGCACGAAAAATCGATGCTGGGGTTTGATTGTGTCTAGAGGCGCGGCGCAATTCCGAGTTCCTCGGCGATGGAGTGAACGCGTGCCCCGATGTCGTCGCGGATAGGCCGCACCTGCTCGAGTGGGAGGCCTGCGGGATCGGCGACGTCCCAGTCCAAGTAGCGTTTGCCTGGGAAGACCGGACAGGCGTCTCCGCAGCCCATCGTCACGATCACGTCGGCGGCGCGTACTATCTCATCGGTCCACGGCTTCGGGAACTCCCCCGCAATGTCGATTCCAATCTCGGCCATAGCGGTGATCGCCGAGTGGTTGATCACGCTTGCGGGATCCGACCCGCCCGAAAAGACCTCGACACCTTCTCCCGCGAGGTGCTGCATCCAGCCTGCGGCCATCTGCGAACGCCCGGCGTT
Organism: Nocardioidaceae bacterium; assembly: GCA_013696065.1. Lineage (GTDB taxonomy): Bacteria > Actinomycetota > Actinomycetes > Propionibacteriales > Nocardioidaceae > JACCZJ01. The sequence goes on along the minus strand of JACCZJ010000423.1, from coordinate 7,739 downwards.
GTGAACGCAGAGGAACACGACCATTGGCCTATCGGTCGTCACCTTTCCCTCGACTCGGGCAAGCGCGTTCAGGCGCTGACGGGTGAAGCGCTCGGTGAATAGCGGGATGAAACCCGTCACTTTGGCATCGGATAAAGATGCGTATGACTCCACAATATAGCGTTGGATGGTCTCTTCGCCGAAGGTGCCGGCAAACTCGCTGCACAGGCGGTTTGCGACTCTGCGGATCAGAGTACGAGTCTCTAGTGGGGCGGTGGAGACCGGGTCTGTGACGCTCATGTAGCAACCTCCTTGGTTGGCAACCGGCGGACATAAGGTGCGAGAGATTCGACCCGCGCACCTGTGGTGCCTAGCGCTTTGTCGAAGGCTCGATCGGTCCCGACCGGTGCCGGATCCGGAATCGACCAGTGCAGAAATGTGGCCTCAGCGGGTAGTCGGTCGAGGTCCTCCCGGGCAACGTCGCAGACGGTGACCACCAGATCGGGGGAACTAGAGACTTTGTCAATCGACCGCGGTCGGGCATTGCTGAGATCGAGGCCGATTCTGGCCGCCGCCGCAACCGCCCCGGGATGAACTGCTTGAGCGGGTCGCGTTCCTGCACTTGAGGCCGGCACCGCATGCCGTGTGTTCCAAATGGCGGCAGCCAGTTGCGACCTCGCCGAGTTTGCCGTACACACGAAGAGAACATTGCGGGCCACAATAGATGCGGCGGGCGCATGCATTTCTTCTAACCCCTCTGGAAGCAGGTGCAAGTACTTGCGACGACCGTCCGCCGACGAGGCACGTCGTTCGATCAATCTCGCGTCTTCAAGGACTCGCAAATGATGAGCGAGGAGATTGGAGCCGATGTCGAGCGCGGCCCCGAGCTCATTGGGCGAGCGGTCTGACAACACCAGCTCGTCAACGATCGACAGGCGGTGCGGTTCACTCAGAGCTGAGTGGATCACTGCTCTCCTACGCAGCGAAGGGGTCCGGGCCTTGAAAGATGCCTCAACTAGCATTGCCACAATACTCGTTGACTCGTATTCTCTTGTCAACCCCCCGGGAAACCACCCTCAGAGCATCTCACCCTGCGATTGCGACCGCATAGCGACCTCATTGTCGTAGACACCTTTGCAGCGAGCCGGCACCCGCGACTGGCAGGGAACGAAACTTGACTGTCGCACATCGCGGCGGGCCGGGACGACTTAGCGCGCGCAGGGTGTCGCGGACCTAGCGGCCTTCCCTCGCCGTATTCTCGCCCTTGCGCGGCGAATGAGCGGTTGCTCGGTCGGCGCTGGGACCACCACTTCCGAGCGAACCTTGTCGTCGTGCGTCGGCGAGTATCATCGCCATGTCGACGAGGTTTCCTCCAGCGGACCGGCGATCTCCAAGATCGGCGCTCCGGAGGATCCCAGTGCGAAGGGTCGGTTCGCACACCCGGGACTCGTGAATGGACTCGAGCGCCGCGCGACGCTCGCCCTCACCTCGGTGAGACAGTCTGAGCACCCCCGAGACGCCCCGCAGACGGTTGCAGGCCGTCGAGCGTGACCGCGACGAGTCGCCGAACTGCGGCCTTGGAAGGCAAGGTGCTTGCCGCCGCCAGCGCGTGCAGGCAATAGCCCGCTAGCTCGGCAGGGGAGACATCGTCTCGAACGATGCCGGTTTGTGCGGCCTCGCTCAACAGATCTCTGAGCATGTCGTGAAGCTGATGCTCTCGCCGAGCGATCTGCTTGTCGCGATGAAGGACCGCTACGAGTTCGCTGTCCCGGTGCTCGTGGGATTCGTGTGCGTGGACTGCGTAAGCCTCCAACACTCCCGCGAGGCGCTCGCGGGCATTACTCGCATGATCCCGCACCTCGGCGAGATGTGCGAGGTGAGCGTCGATGTGGCGCTCGAGCCAAGCGCTCAGAATCGTTTCGACGTCGGCGAAGTACTTGTACAGCGTTGCCCGTCCGATGCCGGTCTCTTCGGCAATGCGCGACATCGATACGGACAGGAGCCCGTGCTCGGCCACCAGGCCCACGGTCGTGTTGACGATCGCGCCGCGGACCTCTCGGCGGTGGGCCTCGATCGTCTTGTTCCACAGTTTCGGCACCTCCCAAGTATACGCAACGTCCTCTATGGAAACAGGTTGATTTGACAGAGACACTATGTCTCCATAAACTAGTTTCTCACGGATCCCCCCGAGTGAGGAGGCCAACATGGGCGGCCCGTCCCGCGCCCCGGAATCGAAGCCCGACGCCCGCAGACGCGTGGTGAAAGCGGTCGTGATCATCGTTCTCGTTCTGGTTCTCTTGGTGGTGGTCATGGCAATGGCTGGTGGCGGTGGCCACGGACCCGGCCGTCACTCTTGACCCATCCCATTGAGAGGTAGCCGCTTTGGAACAGGCGATACAGGTCAGCGACGCCGTGAAGAGGTATCCATTGAGCTCCGGGGAGGTGATCGCGGTTGATCACCTCAGCCTCGATATCGAATACGGCGAGTTCGTGGCGATCGTAGGTCGGTCGGGTAGCGGTAAGACCACTTTGCTGAATCTGCTCGGGGGTATCGATCGGCCGACCTCAGGAACTGCTTGCGTAGCGGGGGCCGATCTCGGCTCGCTGTCGGAATCCGGACTCGCCTCCTGGCGGGGACAGAACGTGGGGTTGGTTTTCCAGTTCTTCCAGCTGCTGCCCACATTGACGGTTATCGAGAACGTAATGCTCCCGATGGACTTCGCCAAGAAGATTCCTGTCGCCGACCGGCGACCTCGAGCCCAGGAATTGTTGGATCGGGTGCGTGTGGGTGATCAGGCCGATAAGGTGCCGGCTACGCTTTCCGGAGGCCAGCAGCAGCGCGCTGCGATCGCACGCGCGTTGGCCAACGACCCGCCGATCCTTCTGGCCGATGAGCCGACCGGGAACCTCGACTCGACTACCGCCTCCGCAATGTTGAAGCTGTTCGCCGATCTGAACGTCGGCGGGCAGACCATCGTCGTGGTCACTCATGAACGCGACATCAGGTCAATCGTTAGTCGTGAGGTAACGCTCGTCGATGGCCGCATCGTCACAGACAAGAGCGGGTTGGCGCCGGTGTCGTCGTGAGCGGCATGCTGACCATCAAGTTGCGCCGAGACCTCTGGGCGAGCTGGTCCCGGTTTCTGATGATGACCGTCGCCATCGCCGTCACCCTGACGGCGGTCGGCGCCGTGCTGTTGGCCTGGGCCGCCAGCGCAAGGGAGACACGCAGCGCGTACATGAGCACGCGGCCGGCGTCGGCGACCATCCTGCTCGACGAACCCATCGACGCGGAACAGATCGCGACGATAGCGGCCGAGGTGCGTCGGCAACCCGGAGTGCTCGAAGCGGCCGGCCGTACGCAGTACACAACTGACGTCGCCGTCAACGGCGAAACGAGCGAGATCCCAGTGCAGGTCTTCGTGGCGGCGCCCGACGACCCGATGCGCGTGGCGAGGTTTTTCATGGAGGAGCGCGGCTGGCCGCCGTCTCCCGGGGAGATCTTCGTAGGAGGGGACTCGCTCTCCCTGTTGGGCGCCATGGTCGGCGACACACTGACCTTTGAGGCACCGGGCGGGGAAACTGCGCGGCTGCGTGTCGCGGATACCGTCTATGACCCAAGCCTGTCGCCGTCGCCTCAGGAACAAACGGCCCGGGCTTATATGTCCACCGCGTCCATCACGGCGTCGGACGGTCGCGCCCAGTTGGATCAGTTGAAGATCCAGGTCGCCGACGATGGCCAGCCCACGCCGAGCCGAGACCGTGATGCAGTCGTGACCGTCGCCAGCGAGGTCGGTAAGTGGCTAGAGCGCGAACGCGGTCTCACGATCCGTGAGATCCAGGTACCCACGCCTTATACCCACCCCCACCAATGGCAAGCCGACACCTTGCTCGGCTCGCTGCTGGCGGGTGGCGCGGCCGCCCTGCTTCTCAGCACAATCCTCGTCGCGACCATGCTTAACAATCTGTTCATCCAGCAGATACCCCAGATCGGCATCCTGAAAGCGATCGGTGCGGCGTCCGGCCGAATCGCGCGGCTTTACTTGGCGATGACGTTCCTTGTCGCCCTCGCGGCCACAGCTCTCGCGCTCGGCCCCGCGGTCGCCCTCGGTCGGCTTGCCGTCACGAATTTCTTGGGATTCCTCGGCGTACAGCCCGAGAGCCTGGCGCCCCCATGGTGGACATACGCGGTGATCATCGCTGTCGGCCTCGGGCTGCCGCCGTTGATGACCCTGATACCGCTCGTCAAGGCGAGCCGCACCACGGTTCGCGCGGCGATCGACCATCGTGGCCTTGGCTCAAAACCAAGCAGTGCGGCGGGCGTCCTGGCGCGCCTAGGTCGTATGAACCGCGTCGATCGTGGCCTACTCATGGCGCTGCGAAACACCGTCCGGAGTCCGGCCCGCTTCGTGCTGTCTGTGAGTCTACTCGCGACCGCGGGCACGGTCTTCGTCGCGGGGATGTCTCTAAGCACCGGCGTGGAGGCGGTTGCGGAAGAGCAAAGGGACCAGCGCACTTGGGACGTCGACGTGCAACTGGCAGCCCCGACGACGGCCGACCAGGTTGAGAGCGTCCTGGACCGGGTGGCGAACGTCACTCGGATCGAAAGCTTCACCATCGCACCGGCCGGCGTCGCGGGGCCCGGACAGATCCCCGTCACGCGAACCTATCCCGACCAGGGACACGGTCGGGTCGCGGTGACCGCGCTTCCCGCTGATGCCACGACGTTCGCGCCTCCCAAGCTGTTGGAAGGCCGCTGGCTCGAACCGGGCGAAACCGGAGCGGTGGTGCTCAATCAGGTAACCCGCAAGAACACCGTTCCGGACGTCCATGCCGGTGAAACGGTGCAACTACTCATCGGCGGAAAGACGACCAGTTGGCGTGTCGTTGGGCTAGCCCAGGAAAGGGGGGGTGGTGGTGGCGGGGTGTACACCACGACCGAGGGGTTCGCCGACGCTATGGGGCAGCCAGAAAGCGTCAATCAATTGCGCATCTTCACCATCGACCACGATGAGCGGACGCGGCAAGAGGCTGCTGCCGCTGTTGAAGCTAGCCTGACGGACGCCGGAATGGAGGTGGACTCCGTGGCTTCGATCAGCCGTAGTGAGGCCATCTCGGAGGGTCATCTGGGTCCGGTCGTCCTGATCTTGCTGGGCGTCGCCATCCCTTTAGGGGTGGTTGGAATTATCGGCCTGGCATCGACGATGAGTGCCAATGTGCTGGATCGGACTCGCGAGTTCGGGGTGATGCACTCGATCGGAGCACTGCCTAAGACCGTTCGCCGCATCGTCGTCGCCGAGGGCATCTTCCTCGCGGTCACCAGCTGCGTGGTGGCGGTCCTTCCGGCGTTGGCACTCACGGCCGCCCTCGGCGCCGGGCTGGGCAACCTCTTCTTTTCGGCGCCGTTGCCATTCAGGATGTCGCTGCCCTCCGTCGGCATCTGGTTCGCACTCGTCCTTCTCGGGGCCGTACTCGCGACCGATACGGCGGCGAGCCGCGCCTCGCGCCTCACTGTCCGCGAAGCCCTCGCCTACCACTGACAGCAGCGTGAGCGGATCATGATATGGGACGCGGCGAAGTCGACCCGAGCGCCCCGGAACGTAACGGTCAATACAGTCCGAGGCAATCGATTCTCCGATTCAGGCACGCGTTGATGACGCCGTTAGAGATCACGACGCCGGCCCATTCGGATTCGACCGGAAGGTCCTCGATGAATCCCTGGCGAAACTCGATGTTCGTAAGTCCTTCTCGGCGACATACGAAGCGCGTGACTGCGGCAGGTGTGGAAGTGATACTCGGGCCGAGGGATTCGCGGCTACCTCGCGGTACTTGTGCTGAACCTCGCGCGAAGGGCCTCGACATCGACGAGGTTAACGATGTCCGCGCCGAGGGTGCGCTCGGTCACGAGCTTGCACTGTTCTGGACGTTCGCCTTCTTTATGTTGTGGAAGTCGTCCGGAAGCGGAGGAGTGTTGGCTAGCTGATAATCGAGGAATTGCTCTTGGTCCAGCTGGAGTGCAAGGTTGGTGCGGCGCTCTCGGCCGATCGTAGAGATCGTCTTGCCGTCCATGCCGCGACCGCAGGTTGAACCCGCATAGTGGCCAGGATAGACCTCGAGGTCGTCTCGCAGGGACAGAAGCGTCTGCAAGGACTCATACAGCTCCTTGGCGCGCGATCGAATCTCGCTTTCCTCAACGTCAATGAGTGACTAACGCGGCCCTGGCGCGGCTCGACGAGCTCGCCGCCGAGGACTGGACCCGCGATGACACAGTCGACCGACTACGAGGGTTGTACGAGTATCGTCGCCGGCGCTTGTCGACGCGCGCCGGCCTCGACGAAGACAGGGCTACGAGGAGCGAGCCCTCGCCTACCAACGCATGTTGCGCGAGCTGATCGAAGCCCAGCGGGGCGCGATCATCCGGCTCCGCAACGACGGCTCGATCAGCAACACGTGATGCACCGCATCGAGCGCGACCTCGAACTGGAAGATTCCCGCCTCGAGATTTAACACGGACTCGGCAAAGTGGGCGGTGACGGCTCCGAACCGCTCTCTTGCCGACCTTGGAAAGCGCGTGACGCAACTCCAAAGACCGGCCGCGATTCGGCTTCAGTTGAAGCTCGCAACGACGTACCTTGGCCAAACACGGCCGTCTTCATGTCGATCCACCTCCCGGTGATAGCCCTCGGGGACAGCTGGGAACCGCCCTGACACCCACGGGAAACGTCCCTGCTTTCGGCCCGAGGCGGTCAGCCCCTGACGCGGCCGGTCTCGTGGGCCCACATGGCGATCTCGACGCGGTTCCGCGCGTTGAGCTTGCGCATGAGGCTGGCGAGGTGAGTCTTGACGGTGCTGATGCTGATGTGCATGTCATCGGCGATCTCGTGATTGGTCCAGCCCTGAGCCACTGGAATCAGGATCTCTTCTTCCCGACTGGTAAGCGGCTCGATGGGTTGAGCTGGTGGCTCGCCAACACGCGTGGCAGCGAAGGCAGCGAGAAGCCGTGCGGTGATGCTCGGGGCGATGAGGGCGTCGCCCTCGGCGGCGGCATGAATCGCCTGAATAAGCAGGTCGGGTCCGGCATCTTTGAGCAGGAAGCCACGGGCGCCAGCCTTCAAGGCTCCATGCACGTACTCGTCGAGGTCGAAGGTGGTGATCACGATGACGACCAGTGGGTCGTCGACCTCAGGGCCGGCGAGCTGGCGGGTGGCCTCGATACCGTCCACCTCGGGCATGCGTATGTCGAACAGGCAAACGTCAGGGCGGAGTTCGCGCGCGAGCGCCACTGCTTCGCGGCCGTTCGCAGCCTCGCCGACGACCTCGATGTCCGGCTGAGCGTCGAGGATCATGGTGAGCCCGGCCCGCACGATGTCCTGGTCGTCGGCGACGAGCACGCGGATGGTCATGCCTCGGCGCTGGCTCTGGGGAACACGACGTCGACCGTCCAGCCCCTGCCGGGACCGGGGCCGGCCCGAAGGGTGCCGCCAAGCAGCGTCGCCCGTTCAGCCATGCCGACGAGGCATAACCCGACGAGGTTTGAGCGGCCGTGGCGGCATCGCCGTCGTCGCGAACGATCAGGCGCACCTGCTCGCCCTCGTCTACGACATCGACGGTGATCCGGGTCGCGTGGCGGGCGTGGCGCACCGCGTTGGTGACCGACTCCTGGGCGATCCGGTAGAGGGCGACTTCCACGGCAGGGCTGAGTTCATCGAAGTCGCCGGACAGCTGCACGTCGATCCTCGGCCTCCCGCCGACCTGGCGCG
>JACCZJ010000412.1 GCA_013696065.1 Nocardioidaceae bacterium | reverse complement strand
GCCTCGAGCTGCTGGAAATGGTCACGCACGCCGGCGGTGTTGTCTACGCGCCGAACCTGCCCGACTACACAACCGCCGACGGGCGGATGCTGACGACGATCCAGTTCGCCATCGACACCGGCTACCGCGACCGCAAGGGGGAAGAGCTCGAGAAGCGCAAGCGGGAGTCGATCGAGAAGGGCATCCCCGTCAACACACGCGCCGCGGTCGGACTTCGCAAGCGCCGGGACAAGCGGCTCGAGCAGGACCCGGCCACGGCGCCGATCGTGCGCGAGGTGATCGAGCTCCGCGCTCAGGGCGAGGGTCCCGCGGCGCTGGGCCGCAGGCTCGAGGAAGCCGGCGTGCTCACCTCTCAGGGGTCGAAGACGTGGAGCAAGCAGGCGGTCTACGGCCTGATCAGCAATCCCATCTACTACGGGAAGCTGCGCTACGGCCTCGATGACCGATACGTGTTCTGGCTCGAGGACCCGATCGTGGACTTCGCAACGTGGTCCGCGGCCCAACACCCGAACGGACGACGGCTGTCCCCGCCGCGCTCTGACTCCTCTGAGTTCTTGCTGACCGGCATCGCACGCTGCTGGGCCTGCCGCTACTGCTTGCAGGGCACGACGACCAGCCGGGGGAAGCGGATCTACCGCTGCACCCGCACGCACAGCGGAGGGGTCTGTCCAGCACCCGTCCGAGTCGCCGCCGAGAAGGTCGAGCAGGTCGCAGTAGATGCGTTCTGGGCGGTCACTGGCGACCTCGAGGCGAGCGGGGTGCAGGACCCTCACGACGACCTCTCCGCGCTCGAGGAGCAACTGCAGCGCGCCCAGCGTCGCGTCGACCAGCTCGAGACTGAGGACGCCCAAGACGCGTTCGGCGAGCGCTGGATTGCGATCGCCCGGACGCGTCGCGGAGAGCGCGACCGAGCGGCTGAGGCGCTAGGTAAAGCGCGCGCGCAGCTACGGTCCAGTCCCCGCCTGCCGGTTGAGACGTTGCGCGGCTCGTGGCCGAGGATGAATGCGCAGGATCGGCGAGAGTTGCTTGGGCTGACATTCGACTGCATCGCCCTACGCCGCGATCCCTTGGGTGTTGTCGTCTACCCCATTGGTCTCGGCCCCGACGATCTCCCCCGTCGCGGCTTCAAGCGTGTCCCCGTCTTGCGGCCGTTCGCCGACGACCTGCCAGACGGTGCCCGGGTGCTGGCGCTGTAGCCACTGCTCGAACCAGCGGGCGATGGGCTCGCTCATGCCGGAACCCGTCCGCGGCGCGACATTTCTGCGCCAGAGGACTCAGGACACTGGGACGGTCGGATTGTCCGCTCTTCGCCGCTCTGCAATGCGGTCTGCGGGGACGATTCCGCAACCTGACTCACGTCGCGGAGCGCCCGATTGAGCGTCTTGCGGGAGACCATCGCCATGCGGCAGACCGTGCTGGCGTCGATGCCCTTCTCCGCCAGCTTCAGGGCGAGCGCCCGGCGGACAGACTGCGACAGCGACCATTGCGGGTCGAGGCTCTATAGCCGCAAACTCAGCCGGCCGAGATCCTCAGCGTCGAGCGGGTGGCGTGCCGCCGCCTCGAACACACCGTCGGCGCCGTAGCGCTCGGCGTGCCTGACGAAGCGGCAGCGCGGACAGGGGCACCGATCCCGGCCAGGTCGATGCTTGACCTCGAGGGCGATCACGAGCCCTCCCCGCGCGCCTCGGCGGTCAGGACCGCGTAGGTATAGATCGTCCTCGGTGGTGGAGCCAGCGCTAGGGCTGGCTCACTAGGCCCGGGGTCGTCTGACGGGCCGGCGCGGCTGGCAACCGTGCGGCGCCGGACAGCGCGCGCGCGACCGCTCGAGCCGCGCCGTTGGCGGACCCGGGAGCGAAGGCGAACGCGATCGGTGGAGACCTTCGCGGCGGCCTTCCACCGGTCGGGCTGCTCAGTCGGCGTGTGACTGCGCGTCAAGGAAGTGATCATCGACGACGCCACGATGCGCGACCGCTTCGTCGTCTGCCACAACCCCGAGGAGGCCGCGCGCGACAAGCAGGTCCGCGGGCAGCTGCTCGCCCAGCTCACCGCGGCGATCGACGGCAGCGACCAGCTGCCCGCCGCCGAGCGACAGAGGCTCCACGGCGAGCTGTGCGCCAAGCGCGGCCTCAAGCGCTTCCTGCGAACCACCAAGAACGGCCTCTTGCGCGTCGACCGCGCCGCCGTCAGCGCCGAGGCGCACCTCGACGGCAAGTTCCTGCTGCGCAGCTCAGACCCCACGCTCTCCGTCGAAGACATCGCGCTCGGCTACAAGCAGCTGCTTCAGATCGAGCGCGCCTGGCGCGACATGAAGACCACGCTCGACCTGCGCCCGATCCACCACCGCAAGGAAGACCGCATCCGCGCCCACGTGCTGCTCTGCTGGCTCGCGCTGCTCTTGATCCGGATCGCCGAGAACCACGCCCACGACACCTGGCGCAACCTGCGCGACGAGCTCCAGCGCATGCACCTGGGCGCCTTCACCGGGCCCGCCGGCACCAGCCACCAGCGCACCGAGCTCACCCCCGCCCAGCGCGACATCCTGCGCGCCCTCGGCGTCGCCCAGCCGCCACTGTTCCTGCACCTGGCAGCCCCCGAGCCGGCCCCCATCCAGCAGCCCTCCTGACCGGCCGCCGCCGGCCCCACACCCCTAGATACACGTCGAACACACGTTCGGCATGGCAAACAGCCTGCTCACAAGCGGTTTTCGACACCCAGAGCAGCCGATGAACTGCGGAAGTCGGGGCCTGCGTTCTCCCAGAAAGGCCCCTGTCCCAGTCGGCCGAACCTAAGCCCGGCGCCGGATGTCAGGTCAGCCTTCGGGGCGCAGTTTCATGCCCCGACCAGCAGAAGCGTGGGCGTGTCGACCATC
>JACCZJ010000407.1 GCA_013696065.1 Nocardioidaceae bacterium | reverse complement strand
AAGGCGAGTGGTGAGTCTGTGGAGCTCGAGGGCGTCAAGGTAGAGGTCGTCGACACGATCGGTGCGGGGGATTCGTTCGAGGCTGGCCTGTTGTCAGGACTGGCCGACACTGAGTGTCTGTCCGCCGCCGCTATTGCCGAGCAACCCGCCGCGGCGTTGCGTGCGGTACTCCAAAGAGCAATCGACGTGTCCGCCATGACGTGTGGCCGAGCCGGCGCTGACCCCCCCACACGAGCCAACTACGACGCCATGCGGTCGGCTTAATGCGAGCGACCGAGAGTTTCTGTACGTCCGAGCGGGGGACTAACGACGGATGAGTCATCTGCTGAGGATCGAGCTGCCTGATGTGCCCGGGTCGTTGGGAGCGGTGGCGACGGCGCTTGGTATGGCCGGAGCAAACATCGAGTCGATCGAGGTGGTCGAACATCGCCCTGACGGCTCGGCCGTCGATGACGTGTATCTGAACTCCCAACCAGGCGTGATGCCCGACATGTTGGTGTCTGCGGTGCAGAAGCTCGATGGCGTCCGGGTGCTGTGGGTTTCGCAGTACTCCGCTCGGGGCAACCTGCATCTCGACCTCGAAGCAATCGAGGTCATCACCAACGATCCTGGACAGGCGTTGCATCACCTGACCCACCTGCTGCCGCGTATCTTCCGAAGCGATTGGGCCTGTCTGGCCGCCTTCATTGCAGGCGCGGTGACCTGTGTCGAGAAGACCTCCAACGCACCTGACCTCCCGGCCGAGGCGACCACCTGGTTTGCCTTCGAGCATGCCCAGCGTGTCGACGTACAAGACAGCTGGGACGGCTGGAACAACACCGAGGTGGCTGCAGCACCGATGGCAGGGATAGGCCGCATCGTGATCCTCGGCCGCCACGGCGGACCGGAGATCCTCGAGTCGGAGCTGGCCCGCCTCCAGCATCTCGCCACGCTGACCACATCCATCGAGCTCACGGTCGAGTCGGACGGCTGACGCAGTGGCGCGCTTATGCTCGTCGCCATGATCGTCTCTGAGATCTTCGACCCCTCAGCCTGGCGGACCGTTCCCGGTTTCGAGGACCTGACAGACGTGACCTACCACCGCGCCGTCCACCAGGGGACCGTGCGCATCGCGTTCGACCGCCCGGAGGTTCGCAACGCGTTTCGACCGCACACCGTCGATGAGCTCTACCGCTGCCTCGAGGACGCACGGACCAGTCCAGACGTCGGATGCGTGCTGCTGACAGGCAACGGCCCGTCGCCCAAAGACGGCGGGTGGGCGTTCTGCTCCGGCGGCGATCAGCGGATTCGAGGCAAAGCGGGTTACCAGTACGAGAGTCATGAGGGAGTGCAAGGCAGCGACGACGACAGTGCAGGGCGGGGTGCTGTCGGTGCCGGTCGGTCAGAGCCTGGCCGTCCAGCCGTCGACAAGGCCCGGTTGGGACGCCTGCACATCCTCGAATGCCAACGGCTGATCAGGTTCATGCCCAAGATCGTGATCTGTGTGGTGCCGGGCTGGGCTGCCGGTGGTGGACACAGCTTGCACGTGGTGTCCGACTTGACCCTCGCCTCCGCCGAGCATTCTCGTTTCAAGCAGACCGACGCCGATGTGGCGTCGTTCGACGGTGGCTTCGGCTCGGCATACCTGGCCCGGCAGGTCGGGCAGAAGTTCGCCCGCGAGATCTTCTTTCTGGGTGAGGAGTACGACGCCGTGGCCGGTCACCGGATGGGCATGGTCAACGCCGTCATACCCCATGCTCAGCTGGAGTCCACGGCACTGGAATGGGCGCGCAAGATCAACGCGAAGTCGCCCACCGCGCAGCGGATGCTCAAGTACGCGTTCAACCTGATCGACGACGGGCTGGTCGGGCAGCAGCTCTTCGCGGGTGAGGCGACTCGGTTGGCTTACGGCACCGACGAGGCTGCCGAGGGGCGCGACTCCTTCCTGGAAAAGCGGTCCGCTGATTGGACCGACTTTCCTCACTATTACTAACAAATGGCCTGCGAGCAGGGTCCTGGGGTGACGGAGACCAGCTCGGTCGTCTAGGTTCAGCGTCGTGAAACTTGCAGTCGTCAAAGAGACGCGCGAAGGCGAAGCACGCGTGGCGATGGTGCCGGAGTTGGTCTCCAAGCTCACCGACCAAGGTATCGAGGTCGCAGTGGAGCCCGATGCTGGCGCACTCGCCCTCTATGGCGATGACGAATATGCCGCTGAGGGAGCCACCGTCGACCCTTCCGCGCTCACCGCGGCGGACGTGGTTCTTTCGGTTCAGCCACTGACGAGCCAACAAGTGCGACGTCTCGAGCCAGGCGCCGCCACCATCTCCTTTCTCTCCCCAGGACAATCGCTGGACCTTGTCGCTGAACGCCGAGATGTGAACGTCACCTCGTTCTCGATGGAGCTCGTACCTCGCATCTCGCGGGCCCAATCCATGGATGCGCTGAGTTCCCAAGCGCTGGTAGCCGGCTATCGGGCAGCGATCGTGGCAGCGCAGCGGCTGCGACGTTTCTTCCCCCTCAACATGACGGCCGCTGGCACCATCAAACCGGCCGAGGTCGTCGTGCTGGGAGCTGGCGTGGCCGGGCTGCAGGCGATAGCCACGGCCAAGCGACTCGGTGCCGTGGTCAAGGGATATGACGTTCGCGCGGCCGCTGCCGAGGAGATCCAGTCGATGGGCGCCACCGCCATCGAGCTTGAACTCGAGACGCTCGAGGGCTCCGGCGGCTATGCCCGGGAGATGACCGAGGACAGGGCGGCGCGGCAGCGTGAGGCTTTGTCGCCATACATCGCCGCTGCTGACGCCCTGATCACCACGGCGGCCGTCCCTGGACGGCAGGCGCCGTTGCTGGTGACAACCGAGATGGTGGAGCAGATGAAGCAGGGCTCAGTGATCGTGGATCTCGCCGCCGAGACGGGCGGAAACGTCGAGGGGGCGGTGGCCGGAAGTGTCGTGCAGGTGGGGGGAGCCCAGATTTGGGGGGCCTTCAACGTGCCGAGCCAGATGCCTGGCCCAGCGAGCAAGCTCTATGCGCAGAACCTCATCCACATCGTGACGCTGATGACGCATGAAGGTGCGTTCGCGCCCGATTTCGAGGACGAGATCGTCGCCGGCTCTTGCGTGACCCATGCCGGCCAGGTCACCCACGCACCCACCCGCGAGCTGCTGGAGGGCGGCGCATGAGCGAACCCATCGTCTGGTTGACGATCTTTGTGCTGAGCGTTTTTGTCGGCATCGAGGTCATATCCAAGGTCTCGTCGACCTTGCACACTCCTTTGATGTCTGGCGCCAACGCCATCCACGGCGTCATCTTGTTGGGTGCGATCATCGTGACGGGATCGGTGGAGTCGACGACTGGACTCGTCGTGGGGCTGATCGCCATCGTGCTCGCGACCATCAACATGGTCGGCGGCTTTGTGGTCACCGATCGCATGCTGCAGATGTTCGTCAGGCGCCCCAAACCCCAGCCGCAGGAGTCGGCCAAGTGACGCCGACCTGGGCTCAGCTGGCTTACCTGGTCGCGGCCGTCTGCTTCATCTTGTCGCTGAAGGGGTTGTCGTCACCGAAGACGGCCCGCAACGGCAACCTGATCGGCGCGGTAGGGGCGGTGCTGGCATGCGGCACCATCTTCTTTGCGAGGGATCTGGACCACCTGCTGCCGATTCTCATCGCGATCGCCGTCGGCACCGTCGTGGGTGTTGTCGGCGCCCGACGGGTGCAGATGACCCAGATGCCACAACTGGTCGCACTCTTCAACGGTGTCGGCGGGGGCGCAGCCGCCCTGGTCGCTCTGCTCGAGCTGCGTCACCTGGTCGCCCTCAGCGGCGTGGGTGCTGCCCCCGAGTTCGACCTGGCCGCGACGGCTTTCACGATCGTGATCGGGGGAGTCAGCTTCTCGGGGTCGATGGTGACCTTCGCCAAATTGCAGGAGCTGATGACGAGTCGTCCCGTCACGTTCCCCGGCTTGCCGATTCTGTTCGGGGGTGCGCTGCTGGCGTGCTTCGCGTTGAGCGTGGTGATGGTCCTCGACGCAAGCATCTGGTCAGGCATCGTGCTCGGCGTGCTCGGGCTGGCGCTGGGCGTGCTGCTGGTCCTGCCGGTGGGTGGCGCCGATGTGCCCATCGTCATTTCGCTGCTCAACGCCTTTACCGGTCTTACGGTGGCCGCCGGCGGCTACGTGCTGGGCAACACCGTGCTCTTGGTGGCGGGGACGCTGGTTGGCGCGTCCGGAACGCTGCTCACCAAGTTGATGGCGGCAGCGATGGGCCGATCACTGTTCAACACGCTGTTCGGCGCCCTGAAGGGCGGTTCAACGCTGGGGGCTGGCGAGATATCCGATCGGCCGGTACGTTCGGCGGGGCCGCAAGACGTCGCGATCCTGTTGGGCTACGCACACCGCGTCATCATCGTCCCCGGTTACGGTTTGGCGGTCGCGCAAGCGCAGCACACGCTGCGGGAGCTCGTCGACGTGCTCGGCGAAAAGGGAATCGATGTCGACTACGCGATCCATCCCGTCGCCGGTCGCTTGCCGGGCCACATGAACGTGCTCCTGGCGGAGGCGCAGGTTCCCTACGAGCAACTCAAGGAAATGGACGAGATCAACGGTGAGTTCAAGGATGCCGACGTCGTGCTCGTGGTCGGCGCCAACGACGTGGTCAACCCCGCGGCCCGGACGACGCCGAGCGCACCGATCTACGGCATGCCGATCCTCAACGCCGACGAAGCCGAACAGATCATCTTCATGAAGCGCTCGATGCGACCGGGCTTTGCTGGCATCGAGAACGAGTTGCTGTTCGACCCGAAAACCACCCTGCTGTTCGGCGACGCCAAAGACACCATGGGCAAGCTCCTCACGGCCGTCAAGTCCATCTGACTCACATGCGGCCGGGAGGTGTGACGGTCTGCACGAGCTGCCCGCGCGGCTAGCTGGCCAGGCAGGGCTCAGGGGTCTAGACCACGCCGTAGAGGCGGTCGCCCGCGTCACCCAGGCCGGGCACGATGTAGCCCTTGGCGTTCAGCTTGTCGTCCATGGCGGCAGTGACGACCGTGACGGGGATGTGAAGTCCCTCCAGCTCACGCTCGAGCCGGGCACATCCCTCGGGTGCCACGAGCAGGCAGATCGCGGTGATGTGGTCGGCTCCGCGATCCACCAAGAAGCCGATGGCGTCGCTGAGGGTCCCACCTGTCGCCAGCATGGGGTCAAGCAGATAGCACTGGCGTCCCGACAGATCCAGAGGCAATCGCTCGGCGTATGTCGAGGCCAACAGCGTCTCCTCGTCGCGGAGCATGCCCAAGAACCCGACCTCAGCAGTAGGCAGCAGCCGGACCATCCCCTCGAGCATGCCCAACCCCGCTCGCAAGATAGGGACGACCAGCGGCTTGGGCGTGGCAAGTTTTACCCCCACTGTGGAAGTCACCGGTGTTCTGATCTCTACCGCTTGGGTGCGCACCTCCCGAGTCGCCTCGTAAGCGAGCAGTGTCACCAGCTCCTCGGTCAACCTCCGAAAGGTGGGTGAGTCGGTCCGTTCGTCACGCAAGACGGTGAGTTTGTGGGCGACGAGTGGATGATCGATCACGTGGATCTGCATGGGGG
>JACCZJ010000477.1 GCA_013696065.1 Nocardioidaceae bacterium | reverse complement strand
GGTATGCCGCTTGCGGCGGACCAGCTCACGGCCCCGGACTCGGTCGGCGAGCTGGCGGATGTGCTCCGGCGTCGTACCGCAGCAGCCGCCGACCAGAGCCAGCCCGAACTCGCGCACAAAGGTCTCGTGCGCGTCGGCGAGATCCTTGGGCGTCAGCGGGTAGTACGCCCCGTCGGACGTCAGCTGGGGCAGGCCCGCATTCGGCATGCAGGAGACTGCGACCTGCGCGTGCCTTGAGAGATAACGCAGATGCTCGCTCATCTCGGTCGGCCCGGTCGCACAGTTGAGCCCGACCAGGTCGATGCCGAGCGGCTCGAGGGCCGTGAGGGCAGCGCCGATCTCGGTTCCGAGCAGCATCGTGCCCGTGGTCTCGACCGTGACGTTGACGATCAGCGGAACCTCGGCTACGACGCTGTCCGGCCCCACGGCGTCGAGAGCGCGTCGTGCCCCGATGACAGCCGCCTTGGCCTGCAGCAGGTCCTGGGCGGTTTCGACCAGCACCGCGTCGACTCCTGCGTCGAGCATCCCGCGCACCTGCTCCTGGTACGCGTCGCGCAGGGTGGCGAAGGCGACGTGACCCAAGGTCGGCAACTTGGTCCCGGGCCCGACCGAGCCGAGAACCCAGCGCGGCTGATCGGGGTTCGACCAGGCATCGGCCGACTCACGGGCAGTCACGACGCCCGCGTGTGCCAACTCGTAGATGCGGTCTGCGATGCCGTACTCCCCCAGGTTGGCGAAGTTCGCTCCGAAGGTGTTGGTGCCGACACAGTCTGCGCCGGCCTCGAAGTACGCGTCGTGGATGGCTCGTACGACGTCGGGGCGCGTCATGTTGAGAATCTCGTTGCAACCCTCGTGACCCTCGAAGTCGTCGAGACCCAGGTCATGCTGCTGCAACATCGTGCCCATCGCCCCGTCGGAGACGACGACTCGCTCAGCGAGGGCACGACGCAAGGCAGCGGGCTGTGCAGGCAAAACAAACCCCCTCGCTGGATGGGCTTCAGCGTCGCAGCGCGAAGGCCAGGACCTCCGATCGTGTCCACCTGCTGGACATGCATCTCACCATTCGGTGCCGCCTGAATGGAGCGGGCGTGGCGCGCGCGCGTGGAAGGCGCCTTGCTCCTACAGCTGACCGTAGGCTGAGCTGGTGATCGACGTCGACAAAGCAGTTCAACTTCACGACGCCATCGTCATCGCTGCCTTCGAGGGCTGGAACGACGCCGGCGAGGCCGCCACGGATGCTGTGTCGCATCTGCTGGTCTCGTGGCGCGCTAGGGCACTCGCCACCATCGATCCGGAGGACTACTACGACTTTCAGGTGAACCGGCCCCACGTGGGACTCAACTCCGATGGCGATCGTGAGATCTCGTGGCGCACCACCAGCTTCTGGCACTGCAAGGTGGAGTCCAGCGGACAGGACGTGGTGCTTGTCACCGGGATAGAGCCGAACTTGCGGTGGCGCTCCTTTTGCGACGAGGTGCTCGACTATGTGAGCAGCATCGGCGCGACGACGTTTGTCACGTTGGGGGCGCTGCTGGCCGACGTGCCACACA
The DNA here is from genome assembly GCA_013696065.1 of Nocardioidaceae bacterium. GTDB lineage: Bacteria > Actinomycetota > Actinomycetes > Propionibacteriales > Nocardioidaceae > JACCZJ01. Next base: position 4,399 of record JACCZJ010000477.1, on the reverse strand, counting down.
CGCGACCGGTGCCCATTACCGGCATCTCGGCCGACCCTGAGCTGGTCGAGCGCCATGCGCTGGAGCCCTCGACCTACACCGGTCCGACCGGGATCGTCGGAATCGTGCAGGAGGCATCGCATCGGCGCGGGCTTGCGACATTGTCCTACTGGGCGGCCGTCCCCCACTACGTCGCTCAGCCGCCGGCTCCGAAGGCGACGATGGCTTTGCTGGGACAACTCGAAGAGCTCCTCGCGGTGTCCATCGACATGCGGGGGCTCCCAGAAGAGGCGAAGGCGTGGGAGCGTGGGGTCGACGAGTTGGCCGCCGAGGACTCAGACGTTGCCGACTATGTGCGCTCGCTCGAAGAGGAGCGTGACACCGCTGAGCTGCCGGAGGCGACCGGGGACGCCATCGCCCGTGAGTTCGAGCGCTATCTCAAGCGCCGAACCGACGAATCCTAACCCCCACCGTTGAGAGGCCACCCGCCTACCGTCGAGAGGCCACCCGCCTCCTGTTGAGAGGCCACCCGCCTACCGTCGAGAGGTCACTTACCTCCCGTTCGAGTGGTCACTCATGAGCCGAATGCCGAGGGAAGCCTCGACCACGTCCGTCACCAGCTCGGCTGAACCGTCGACGACCTCCCCGTCGTCTAACGCCCACGCGTCGACTGCGTCGAGGGCTGCCGGCGCGTTGAGGTCTTCGGAGAGCATCCCGCGTATGTCGGCCGCAACGGCGGTCGCATCGACACCACCCCGGGCCACGGCGTCGACCCAGCTGTCCAGCCGCTTCTCGCCGACTGTCAGTGTCTCGTCGGTCCACTCCCAGCTCTCCCGATAGTGGTGAGCCAGCAGGCTCAGCCGGATCGCCCGAGGATCGACGCCATCGGCTCGCAGCCGCGAAACCAGCACCAGGTTGCCCCGCGACTTCGACATCTTGTGGCCTTGGTAGCCGACCATGCCCGCATGCGCATAGCCTCGGGCGTAGATGTCGTCGGGATATGCGACCTGAGCCTCGCTGGCCGACATCTCATGATGTGGGAACAGCAGATCCGAACCGCCTCCCTGGATGTCGAATCCGCTGCCCAGATGGTGGCGCGCGATGGCAGCGCACTCGATGTGCCAACCGGGACGCCCGGTGCCCAGCTCGGTCTCCCAGGCCGGCTCACCGTCGCGGTGCTGCTGCCAGAGCAGACAGTCGAGCGGGTCGCGCTTGCCGGGGCGCTCCGGGTCACCGCCGTGTTCGGCGAACCTCGACAGCATGTCGCTCTCGCTCAACCCGGACACGCTGCCGAAGGCGGGGTCGGCCTTGACAGAGAAGTAGAGATCACCCTCGACGGCATAGACCGCGCCTTGCTCGTGCAGCCGCTCGATGAGGTCGACGATGTGGGGGATCGATTCGACGGCTCCCGCGAACACATCGGGGGCGATCATGTCCAGCGCGGCCATGTCCTGGCGGAACATCTCCGTCTCACGCTCGGCGAGCGCCATCCAGTCTTGACCGGTGGTGGTCGCGCGCTCGAGCAGCGGGTCATCGACATCCGTCACGTTCTGCACGTAGCGCACCTCCTGGCCGGCTTCGCGCCAGGCACGGATCGCCAGGTCAAAGGCCAGATACGTCGCCGCGTGCCCGAGATGAGTGGCGTCGTATGGCGTAATGCCGCACACGTAGAGACGGGCCTCACCACCGGGCTTAGTGGGCTCGAGGCCATCCGTTCGAGCGTCATACAAGCTCAGCGGAGGAGCAACGCCCAGTCTGTCTCGGGCCGCGGTCGACACCGGCGGGGAAGCCCAAGATCGCATGTCGCAAGCCTAACTTGGCGCGATCGCGCACCCGCAGTGGACTAGAACGCCGGCCACGGGATGGCAGGCCAGCTGCCTTCTGGCGATGGCATCCGGCCGGTGAGCCGAAGCCTCTCCACGCGCTGCACCAAGGCCCTAACCTCGGCCGGGCTCAGCAGCGTCGCCAGCACCGAGCCGAGCTCACCTTCGAGCGCGACAGTCAACTCCTCCAGGCTGGCCCGATCCTTCGGTCGCAACGGATCATCGGCCCAGCCCCACAGCACGGTGCGCAGCTTGTCGTCGGAGTGGAAGCTGACGCCGTGGTCGCACCCCCACAGCCGGTCGTCGTGAGCGACGAGCACATGTCCGCCTTTGCGGTCGGCATTGTTGATGACCGCGTCGAAGATGGCCATGTCGCGCAGGCGGTCCTCGTCTCGGTGGATCAGCACGACTGGGCTACCTCGGTGATCCTCCGCCTCGAGTACGGCGATCCAACCCGGCTCGTCGAAGTCAGCCGAGACTACGTCGACATATGCCCTCTCCTCGTCGACCGGGATCCAGCGCTGACACATGCCTGGCCCGAAACGCCCGTCCCGCAAGACCGTGGGCGGCACCACTCTCCAGGACGCCGCCTCCGACACCAGACGGGCGGCCCGCTCTCGGCTCGCCAAGGTCCCGTCCGGGAAATCCCAGAGCGGCCGCTCGCCGCGCACGGGTTTGTAGATGCACGGCAAGGCGGCCCCATCAAGCCTGACCTCACCGAGGAAGGAGGCGTTGGACGCCGCGACCAGGCGACCCGTCAGCTCGAGCGAGCCCTCGGTCAAGATTTCCTCAACCTCGGCATCGCTCAGAGCAGTGGCCTCGTCAGTAGGCAATGCGCTTGAACCCGTTGGCGCGGGGGCACAGGTGGCCCTCAGGGTCGAGCGGGTTCCCGCAGAACTGACACGGTGGGCGCCCGGCGGACACCACGCTTTGCGCCCGCTGCACAAAGGATCGCGCGTATGCCGGTTCGAGCTTGACGATGAGGACCTCGCTCGCCTCGACCTCGTCTTCAGTCCCTGACGCATCGCCCTCGTCGTCGGAGTCGGAGTCGGCTGCGACGGGCTCGTCGGAGACGGGAAACAACTCGATGACCACGCGTTGAGCCTCGGGGTCCCAGCTCAGTGTGATCGTGCCGACTCGGAACTCCTCGTCGATGGGCTGGTCGAGCGGGTTGGGATCCGCCATCCCGACGGGCGCGACCGCGGGGATGGCCGCGTCTCCCCCACTACGTCGCAGGGCCTCGTCAAGCAGCAAGTCGACACGCTCGGCGAGGATCTGCACCTGCTGCTTCTCCAAGGCGACGCTCGTGACCCGGGCACCTTCACGGGCTTGCAGAAAAAAGGTGCGCTGACCTGGCTCTCCGACGGTGCCCGCGACAAAGCGGTCGGGTTGCTCGAAGTGATGAACGACGATCGGCATGTCGCCAAGCGTACGGCCGTCCTAGAGGTCGCACGAGCCGGTTGCGAAGAGAGCCCCGTCTCACGCGCACTCGCATTTCAGGAACCGGCGCCTCCGCCGACGGCAGCGTCGCTGCTCACAGGTTTGCGGCGCCGTCGGGTTTTGCGCTTGGGAGCCAGCCCCGCCAGGTCACCGTGTTCGTTGTAGCGGACCACGAACGGCCGGAGCGGCGTATAGCTGATGACCGACACCGAAGCGGGATCGACCACGATGCGCTGGAAATTGTCCAGGTGTGTCCCGAGCGCATCTGCCACGATCGCCTTGATGACGTCGCCGTGGCTGACGGCGAGCCACAGCGCGTCGGGGCCGTGCTCCGCGGTGACTCGTTCATCCCAGTCGCGGACCGCCGAGACTGCTCGGGCCTGCATGTCACGCAAGGACTCGCCGCCTGGAAACGTGGCAGCGCTGGGGTGGCCCTGCACGACCTTCCAGAGAGGCTCCTTGGCGAGTTGCTTGAGCTCGCGACCAGTCCAGTCGCCGTACCCACACTCGGTGAGACGCTCCTCGGTCTGAATCTCCAGTGGAGTTGTGCGCGCCGCCGAAACACTTTCAGCGGTCTGTTGGCACCTCTCGAGTGGACTCGAAACCAAAGCGGCCAAGGGCAAAGCGGCGATGCGTATGCCGGTCTGGGCCGCCTGCTCGTGCCCCACCTCGTCGAGCAACACACCCTCACTACGGCCGGCCAGCACGCCATTGTTGTTGGCCGACGAGCGGCCGTGCCTCACCAGCAAGACTGTCGCCACGCAGACACCCTAGACGCCAGTTGAGCGGATCTGCGCGACAATGCACAGGTGATCGTCGACTGTGCCCTCTACCGAGCCGGCGCCCGGGTCCCTCTAATGGGTGGCTCTGGCGAGCTCAGCGCAGCACTCGCGGACGCAGAGCAGGTCGGTGGCTTCATCTGGGTGGGCCTCCACGAGCCAAGCCACGACGAGATGAACACCGTGGCCGGGACACTCGGTTTACATCGCTTAGCGGTCGAGGACGCGGTGCACTCACACCAGCGGCCCAAGCTCGAACGTTATGACGACGACGTATTCATGGTGCTCAAGACCTTGTGGTACGTCGACGAGCAGGACGCTGTCGAGACCGGCGAGATCGCCGTGTTCGTCGGCAGGTCGTACGTCGTCACGGTCCGC
>JACCZJ010000347.1 GCA_013696065.1 Nocardioidaceae bacterium | reverse complement strand
AGGCGAGTAGGTATCGAGATACGCCGCTGCTTCGACGCGGCGAGTTTGCAGATGACGGGCGGCATCATGCGCGGACGTTTGGTAGGTGCATGGGCCCGTTGAGTGCGTCGGTGACACTCCCCGCCGAACTCGTAAGCGGCGCGGTAGTCGCGGTAATTAACGTGATCACCGGCAGTGCGCCCTAAACGTGCCTGACTGGAGGGGAATGCGATGCCCGGGCCAACAGAGTTTTACCCACAACCGTTCGCAGCCGTGGCAGCGGTCGACGCCGCTAGGCTCGACGAGGCCCCCGAGGGGTTCGACGCCGTACAGGAGTTCCTTGGCCGGTTCGGCTACCTCACCGATGACTCCGATATCCCGCAGACTGGGCTGGAGGGCGGTAAGGACGTTACAGCCAAGGTCACGGGCGTGCTCGACTCCGACACCTCGACAGCGCTCACGAACTACCAGCACTTCCACGGCCTGTCGCCGACCGGACTCTTCGACGAGTCGACGCGCGAGACGATGACGCGGTCCCGGTGTCTGCTGCCGGACCACGCTGCTGTGTCGCCGCTCGCGTTCTCGACGGCCTGTGCGTGGAACCGAAAGGCCATGACCTTCGCCCTCGACACCGGCACCGGAGACGTCGTTGGTGACGACGAGCGCGCTGCCGTTCGCAGTGCTTTCATCACTTGGGCGGCAGCCGCTCCGCTCGCATTTCGCGAAGTGCTGACAACCGAGAGTCCCGACATCCTGATCCGATGGGGCAACGCCAACTGCGGCGACGCCGATATGACGGGTGGCGTCCTGGCCCACGCCGACTACCCGCCGGGCTGCGGTTTTTACGGCAACGGGATGCCTCGGCCGCTGCACTTTGACGACCAGGAGCATGCCTGGGTGATCGGGGCGGTCGCGAGCTCATTCGATGTGGAGACCATCGCCTTGCACGAGATCGGTCACATCCTGGGGCTGCAGCACTCGAGCGTGAGCGGCGCGGTGATGTTCCCAACCGTGTCTCCGAACTCGACTAGTCGCGTTTTGACCAACGACGACATAGAGGGCATACGGCGGCTCTACCCGATGACCACACCGCTCTTCGTCAAGCACAGTGGCAAGTGCCTTGACATTGAGGGGGTCTCTCCGGACGCCGGTGCCGACGCTCTGCAGTGGGACTACTGGGGTGGCGGCAACCAGCTGTTCCGGATCGACTGGGAGGAGGCCGCGTACTACAAGATCAGCGCGGTCCACAGCAACAGGGTCCTCGACATCGAGGGGGTTTCTGTCGACAACGGCGCCCAGGTGCAGCAGTGGGACTGGTGGGGTGGGCCCAACCAGCGGTTCCGGCTCGACCCGGTGGGCCACGGTTACTTCGCGATCGTGGCGAAAAACAGCGGCCGCGTCCTAGACGTTGCCGGGATCGCGCAGGATGCTGGCGCAAGAGTGATCCAGTGGGACTGGTGGGGTGGCGACAACCAGCGTTGGCGTCTCGGCCCGGCCCCGATCACCTCGCTGCACAGCGGCAGGGTCGTCGATGTCTCCGGAATCTCGCGAGACGCAGGCGCTCCGGTCATTCAATGGGGCTACCGGGGCGGCGGCAACCAGCGGCTGCGGCTCGACTCGGTCGGCGACGGTTACTTCCGGATCATGGTCGAGCACAGCGGCATGTGCCTAGACGTCGAGGGCATCTCGACCGACAACGGCGCGCGCATCATTCAATGGCCCTACTGGGGCGGCGACAATCAAAAGTGGCGTCCCGAGGGTGTCGGCGACGGATACGTCAAGTTCACCGCCAAGCACAGCGGGAGATGCCTCGATGTCTCCAGCATCTCCGCCGACGACGGCGCGCAGCTGATCCAGTGGGACTACTGGGGCGGGAACAATCAGAAGTGGCGACTCTAGTAACGGCGTTCACGTCCTCGTACCTGGGGTCCGGTTCCTGGACCCATACCTACTTCACGAGGTGACGTCATGCCATTGCGACCCGCGGTCCCCAGTCATCTGCACACCGAGCAGGTGCGCCTCAACCTCCAGCACATGGCCGGCCAGCCGACCCGACAGTTGAACGCCTTGGCCGATGCTGCTCCGGGCGAGCTAGGGATTGACACGCCGTACCAGGTGTTTATCGTGGGTCTTGACCAGGTGATCGGCGACACCGGCCTCCGCAGCGCCGTGCCTACGGGATGGCGCTACCTCCTTCGCCAGGGTGACCAGGTCGTGGCCGCCGCCCAGACCGTGACCGACGACGGTGGACAAGCAGCGTTTGCAAGCTTCAACAGCGGACCGTACGTCGAGTCCACGCGGCTGGCGTTTGGGACCGCGGAGGAGTACGCCGGTGCCGGACCGGGAAGCGAGGACGATTGGGAGCCGCGGATCCTCCACGTCCCCGCGTTGCACGCGATGGCCCTCTGGCTCCACACGGAGGCCGAGACCACCGACATCGTCCTCCCCCTCCCGCCGGCTCCCCGGGCATCGAGCCCGATCGGCGCTGCACCGTGCCGGATTACCTCGCCGCCCTGCGAGAGGTGGCCGGTTCCGTGGAACTGGCGTCGCACGGAGACACCACGGGCGGCTGAGGACCGAGCGAAGTCAGACCTGGGCCACGACCGCCGCTCCCAGGTCGCGGGCTGCGCCATCCGCCCCGATGACCGCCTGGCAAAATCCGACGTTACGGGGACAGTTCATGACCGACCATGATCACCCCGACACCACTGGTATGCACGGGATGCTCCTGGCCGGCGCGGACCCGCCCTACCTGGCGCATCTGCCAATGTTCATGCCCCCGCACAACTACCAGGTGATCCTCAAGGTGGCCCTCGACGACGACGTCGCTCGAATGATCGTGGAGCTCCACGCACAGGTGGGAACCGACTCTCTGTTCACCGTCGCCCCAGAGAAGTTCCCCATCTCCGACCTGTCCCCTGC
>JACCZJ010000344.1 GCA_013696065.1 Nocardioidaceae bacterium | reverse complement strand
ACGATCCACATGACTCGAAGCTTCCAGGTGACTTTCGACTGCGCAGACCCCGCGGGCGAGGCCGTCTTCTGGGCCGATGCCCTCGGATACGTGATTCAACCTCCCCCCAACGGTTTTGACTCGTGGGGAGGCGGCACTGTCTTCCCTTGGGATACCTGAGAGCGAATGGAACTCGAGATCAGCAATCGTCGATCGGGCAGACGTCGGCCCGCGGGGGTTCTTCCAGCGGGTGCCGGAGGCCAAGGCCGGCAAGAACCGCGTCCACCTCGACATCCGGGTCGCGCCCGAGATGAGCGGGGATGAGCGGATGGCCGCCCTGGAGTCAGAGGCCGCCAGGCTCGCCAAGGGTGGCGCGACTCGACGGTGGCGAGTCGAGCCCGACGGTGCGATGGAGAACGGATTCATCGTCATGGCCGACCCGGAGGGCAACGAGTTCTGCCTCGACTGAGGAGATGTCCGCCCGTTCTCGACGACAGCAGTCGCCGTTCGCAACCAAGATCTCGGTGACGAACAACTCCCACCTCGGTTGGCGACCGCTCCGGGAGTCTGCGAGGATAGGCGACGCGTGGAGGGGAGTATTCCTTCGCAGCAGTGTCGTCATCACGGTTGCATCCGCTCATCGCGAGCTTGCGCCCGGCGCTGTTGGCCCGGCTTTCGTCGAGCGGAAGAGACCTCTGGGTACTTTGACTGGCTGCACCATCTCGGCGATCTATTTCGTGGTGCGCGCGAGAAAGACTCGGAGGAGAACAGTTCATGGACATACCCAGTTGGGTCTGGTTGACGACCGCCTTGGTGACCACCGGCATGCTGCTGGTCGACGTACTCATCATCGGCAGGCGCCCGCACGAGCCGTCCATGAAGGAGGTCAGCCGGCATCTCACGTTCTACCTCGCTGCTGCCGTGGCTTTCGGGTTGGGAGTCTTCTACTTCGCCGGAAGCCAGTACGGCACCGAGTTCTTCGCTGGCTGGTTGACGGAGTATTCGCTGTCCATCGACAACCTCTTCATTTTCATCATCATCTTGAACAAATTCGCCGTGCCCCGGCAGTACCAGCAGACTGCTCTCCTGGTGGGCATCGTGCTGGCGCTCGTGATGCGCGGCATCTTCATCTTCCTCGGCGCCGCTGCCATCGAGAGGTTCAGCTTTTTTTTTTATTTTTTGGGGTCCTTCGTGATCTACACGGCCATCAAGCTGGTCAAGGAAGGTGCGGAAGACGAGGACGAGTTCGAGGAGAGCCGGCTCATCAAGTGGGTCGAGAAGCGCTTCCCCGCCACCTTGGAATACGACGGCGCGAAGCTGTTCGTCAAGGAAAACGGCAAACGCCTCATCACGCCGATGTTCATCGTCATCACGGCGCTCGGGACCACCGACCTGCTTTTCGCACTGGACTCGATCCCGGCGATCTATGGGCTGACCGAGGAGCCCTACCTGGTATTTACGGCCAATGTCTTCGCCCTGATGGGTCTGCGGCAGCTCTACTTCCTCATCGGTGGTCTGCTCGAGCGGCTGGTCTACCTGTCGTACGGCTTGGCGATCCTGCTGGCATTCATCGGGGTCAAGCTCGTTCTCGAGGCTTTGCACGTGAACGAGCTCTCGTTCATCAACGGTGGAGAGCATGTCGGCTGGGCGCCAGAGATCCCGATCTGGCTCTCCTTGCTGGTGATCGTCGGGACCCTCGCCATCACCACGGTGGCCAGCCTGATCGCAGCGGGCGGGCTCTCCGACACGGAGCGCGACGCACGGACCGGCCCTCGACGCGATCATGAGAACGGCTGACGCGGCAGCGAAGGAGAGTTAGGTCGCGACCAGGCGGCCCGTGCCGATCAGGTTTGCGCGTCTCTCGGGGCGCATCCGGGCCTCTTCGATCAGCCCGCCTCCCTCGGGGGCATGCAGCATCCGCCCGTCGCCAGCCACGAAGCCGACATGGGTAACGCGGCCATTGTCGCTGGCAAAGAAGTAGAGATCGCCGGCCTCCTCATCGCCCGATGGCACTGGCTTGAACGCTGCATGCTGGGCTGAGGCATCGCGCGGTATGACGAAGCCAGCCTTCCGGTATGAGTAGTGGACGAGGCCAGAACAATCGAACCCCCACCGGCTCAAGCCGCCCCAGAGATAGCCCACCCCCAAGAACTGGCGAGCGTAGTCCCTCGCCGCACCGCGCTCCGCAGCTGTGCCTTCGAGGCGATCACCGGGCTGCCCGACCGGTTCAGTGTTGCCCGCGACGTCGTCGCTGGATCGGATCAGGTGCGATCTGCGTACCCAGCCTGGATAACCCCGCGGGTCGTCGGGTGATGGTTGCCACGGTGCCGCGATGCGCACCCAGTCGCCCTGTTCCTCGAGGACGACGACCGGCTCTCCCCGCATCAGCTGCGTCAAGGTCCGCCCGTGCAGACCGAGCCTCAGCGCCGGTGTCAGCGCGGACATCCAGGCGGCGAGATCTGGCTCTTCCATGACAGCGGGAGAGTCGATCTCCCGTGGTGCGTCGGGCGAAGCCCACACCGTCGCCACCTCGACTCGCGTCTGGGTATTCATGCTCGTTGAGTCCGTGAGGGGTGGGTGCCTGAGGGCTGTGCACCTGAGGGCTGTGCACCTGAGGGGGAGAC
>JACCZJ010000315.1 GCA_013696065.1 Nocardioidaceae bacterium | reverse complement strand
CACCTGCTGGCTGCGACGTTCCTGCTGACGGTGGCCTGGATGACCAGCCTCGCCGCGGTTGATGGCCTCGACGGCATCAGCCAGATCCTCGACACGAGAGCGGAGTACCTGCCTACCGCCCGGGAAGTCACCCACGTTCCGACGTTTCTTCGTACCTACATCGACAAGATCCCCAGCGCGGCTGCGGACAATTGGCCGGTTCACGTCGCCGGACACCCTCCTGGTGCGGCACTCTTCTTCGTGCTGCTGGTCGCGATGGGACTGGGCAGCGGGTTGGCAGCGGGGGTGACGGTGCTCCTCGTCAGCGCGACCACCCCCGTCGCCGTCTTGGTCACGTTGCGCCTGCTCGACGCCGAGGCCGCAGCACGCACGGCGCTTCCGCTGCTCGTGCTCGGACCGGCGGCTATCTGGATGGCCGTCTCGGCTGACGGGCTCTTTGCAGCCGTAAGCGCCTGGGGATTGTGCTGCCTGGCCGCGGCCAGCACGCGTCGACGATGGTGGTCGACTGCCTGTGGGGAATCGCCGCCGGTGCCATCCTCGGATATTGCGTCATGTTGCCCTACGGCTTGCCGCTACTGGGTGTCCTTGCTCTGGCCATCCTGTTCGCGGCACGCAATTATCGACCGCTGCCTTGGGCGTTGGGCGCGGCGCTGCTCGTGGTGCTCGGCTTCGCGGCCGCAGGGTTCGCCTGGTGGGAGGCGTTTCCAGTGCTCCGCGATCGCTATTGGGACGGCATCGCGCAGAGACGTCCGGCCACCTATTGGCTGTGGGGCAACCTGGCTGCCTTTTGCTTCAGCGCCGGCCCGATGGCCGGTGTCGCCACCGCCATGGCCGTGAGGCGGCTCGCGGGTGGTGGCAGGGCCGCATCGCCATACCGCCATGAGCGAGTGGTGGTGCTCCTCAGCTGTGCGGCCATCTTGACCGTTGGCATCGCCGACTTTTCGTTGATGAGCAAGGCCGAGGTCGAGCGCATCTGGCTGCCGTTCGTTCCGTGGCTGCTGGTGGGCTGCGCGTTGTTGCCCGATCGTTGGCAGCGGACCTTCCTGGCTTGGCAGGTGGGATTCGCTGTCGCCGTACAACATCTGATCTTCACCCCGTGGTGATGCCGCATCGTCAGTTGGCGCGAGGGTTCCGTCGACGGCACCAGGACTACCGAGCGCGCAAGGGTGCATGGGCGAACTCAGCCAAGCCGGCCGCCGGACCCACCGCGGCCGTGAAGCCGAGCTCTGCGGTAGCGCGTCGCGGGCTGGCCACCACATGCCGCACATCGCCGGCGCGGTAGTCGCCAGTGATGACCGGCAACGACCTTGAACCCGCCGAGGGACCCGCGGAGCTGCGCGTGGGCCCACCTGCTGCGCCGTCCACCACGGCGTTCGCCACCTCCAGGATCGAGATCGGCTGCCCCGAGCAGACGTTGTATGCCGACAAGGAGTCACCCTCCCGGCCCATCACAGCTTCGACCGCCAGCGCATTGGCCTCGGCCACGTCACTGACGTGCACGAAGTCCCGCATCTGGCCACCGTCCTCGAAGACGCGGGGCGCCTCACCTCGTTCGAGGGCTGACCGGAAGATCGCCGCCACTCCTGAGTAAGGGGTGTCTTGGGGCATTCCCGCCCCATAGACGTTGTGGTAGCGCAGGGCGATGACGGCGCCAGCCGCCTGACGCGCCCAGGCCGCCGAGTAGTGCTCCTGCGCCACCTTGCTCGCGGCATAGCTGCTGCGCGGAACGAGGGGTGCGTCCTCGTCGACGAGCTGCCAGCTCAGCTCGGCTCCACAATCAGGACAGGTGACGTCGAAGCGTCCCTCGTCAAGGTCGCGTAACCGTCGTGGGGCGGGTTGTCGCACCCCGTGGGTCTGACAGGAGTAGCGCCCGTCGCCGTACACGACCATCGACGATGCGAGCACCAGTTTGTCGACCCCCGCGTGAGCCATCTCCGCAAGCAGGACAGCCGTGCCGAAATCGTTGTGGGACGCGTAGAGCGGCAGGTCAGCTGGTGTCGCTCCCGCCCCGACCATTGCGGCTTGGTGGCACACGACGTCCACGCCGCTCAGCACCTGCCGTAGATCTGTTGCCTCCCTGACATCCAGTTTTCGTGTACCGGCTCGTGGTGGTCGGTCTGCGGCATGCGCCTGTGGGATGAATGCGTCGACACCCACCACCTCGTGGCCACGCATCGTGAGGTTGCCCGCGATCGCAGCGCCGATGAAGCCCGCAGCTCCGGTAAGCAGCACCCTCAGCGGCGGCAATGTCAACCCAGCTTGGCTCATGTCTCAGGCCAGAGTGAGGTTTCGGCCACTGAGGACAAGCTCGATCCCATCGCCAGAAACCTCCACAGACTCGATCATGAACCCGGAGGGTAGGCCAGACAACGCATGACGTTGCGTGAGAACACGCTCGATTGCGCCGGTGTGCGCGGGTCGAAGTGGGATCCGGGTGGTGCCGCCGGGGCCGGTGAATATCACACTCTCGCCTTTGACCACCTCGACTCCCACTTTGATCGAGGGGGCATCGGAACCACGCGGCTTGACTTGCAACAGCCCGACTCCCCGGGGGCCCGTGCCGCCGTAGCCGACCTGCATCGGGGCGAGGGAACTGAGGGAGGCAAAGGGGATGGTCGCCTTGCCAGTGAGTGATTCGGCCGTGGCCTGGCGGAAGTTGTCAGCTGTCGCGACGTCGTGGAAGGTCACCTCGATGTCCTCCACCCGCAGGCTGCTGTCCTCGCTCGCCTCAGCCTCAGCTGCGGGCAACGTGACCTCGATGGAGCCGAACTTCCCGCTGAAGACTTGGGTGAGGAAGGGGAAGCCGCCGAACTCGACGTCCGGTGTCGTCAACAACTGCTCCCGCTCCTCGATCAGTTCCGCCAGCTTCTTTTCGGCGACGTACTCACCGACTCGATCCGCGACCACCGCCAGCATGGCCAGGACGAGCACGACGATCAGCAAACGGCGCACAGTGCTCCAAGCAGGGTCAGGTTCAGCTCATTGTCGATCGCGCGGGCGCTTGCTTCGTCTCGCAGCTCGCCACGGCTTGCAGGCTACCCGAGTCAGGGCAGGTCGAAGGGCAGGTCCAAACCGTCCAGGGCGTTAGCGCAGTCACAGTCCGCGGAGCCAGTAGGCAGCCCATGGATCACCTCACTCAGCATGTCGCGGAGCCTCTCGATGTTCCGGCCGAACTCGGCAAAGACCTCGGCCTGGCTGACGGACCCTGCGGCGTCGATGCCTGCGTCTAGGTCGGTGACGAGGGCGATCGGCGCGTAGCACATGGCCAGCTCGCGAGCCAGCACCGCCTCGGGATGGCCAGTCATGTTAACGAGCGCCCAGCCAGCCTCTGCATACCACTGCGACTCTGCCCGGGTTGAGAATCGTGGTCCCTCGATGACCACCATGGTTCCGCCATCGACAACGCCCGGCGTGGTCTGTGCCAAGGCTTTCCGCAGGGATGGACAGTAGGGATCGGCGAACCCCACATGCGCCGCCCCGGTGTCCATGTAGGTCTGCGCTCGCCCCGTGGTGCGGTCGACGAGTTGATCGGGCACCACCAGAGCCCCCGGTCCGAGCCCAGCCTGCAAGCTGCCAACGGCGCAGGGGGCGAGCACTCGCCGCACTCCCACCGTTCGCAGAGCCCACACGTTGGCGCGGTAGTTGACCCGGTGCGGCGGGAACTCGTGGTGTCGGCCATGCCGTGGCAAGAAGGCCACGGCGCGGTCACCGATGTGCCCGATGGAGATCGGTGCCGATGGCTTTCCGTATGGCGTGGCCACCTCGACGGGCTCAGGATCGCTCAGGAACTCGTAGAAACCCGATCCGCCGATCACGGCGATCTCGGGCCGCCCCGCGTCAGACATGCCGGCAAGTCTGGCAGGCGCCGCAGATCCTCGCCTGGCCGATTGTTTTTTTCGGCGGCATAACCGGCCCCTGACCGTGCCGCTTGAGCCGCCTAGTCACTTGAGCAGGAGCGTGCCGACCCTACGGGAAGCCACATAGAGACCGACAGAACCCATGACTGCGAGGTAGCAAGCGGCGACCAGGCTGCCCCAACCGACCGTACCTAGTGCCATGTCTCGTGTCATCAGCACGCCTTGGTAGAGCGGCGTCCATCGCACGATGTGTTCGACCGCCTCCGGGTAGGTCGACAGTGGATAGAAAGTCGCGGAAAACAAGAACATCGGGGTGATCGCCAACGTGATGTACTCGAAGTCCTGCCAGCTGCGCATCCAGGTCGTCAACGCCATGCCAGCACCGGCAAAGGCGTAGCCGATCAGCATTGTGGCCGGCAAGGCGAGCAGCATCCACCACGACTTCACGAGTCCGAGGGCGATCATGATGACGATGAACACCGCCGAATAACAGGCGCCGCGGAGCAGGCTCCACCAGATCTCGCCTCGTGCGATGTCGATGGGGCGCAGCGGCGTCGCGAGGATGGCGTCGTAGAGCTTTTCGTATTTCATCTTGAAGAACACGTTGTACGTGGAGTCGAGGAGGGCCCCAGTCATCGCCGAGGCAGCGAGCATGGCTGGCGCCACGAACTCGACGTACCCGACCTTGCTGCCGCCATCAAGCGTGAAGTCGCCGACCAGGCCGCCCACGCCGATACCGATCGATAAAAGGT
>JACCZJ010000288.1 GCA_013696065.1 Nocardioidaceae bacterium | reverse complement strand
GAGCTTGCTGATAGGCGCTTTGTAACCGAGACGCTGAGACATGTGTGTAGATCTGGGTGGTGGCCAACGACGAGTGACCCAACAGCTCTTGGACGGTCCGCAGGTCGGCCCCCCCTTCGAGGAGATGTGTGGCGGTGCTGTGCCGCAGGCCATGCGGCCCGAGGTCCGGTGCGCCCGGCACGTCTCGTAGCCGCGCATGCACCAGGGTTCGTACTGCCCGCTGATCGATCCGTCCCCCACGTACGCCCAAAAACAAGGCAGCGCCGCTATGGCCGGGCGCCAACAGTGCCGGCCGGCCAGAGGACAACCAACGTTCCAGCGCACGCTGGGCCGGCACCCCATAAGGAACCGAGCGCTCCTTGCGTCCCTTGCCCAAGACTTTGACCAGGCGTCGCTCTGCGTCCACGTCGTCGACGTCAAGACCACACAGCTCACCGACTCTCATCCCCGTGGCGTACAGCACCTCGAGGATGGCGACGTCTCGAACGCCGAGAGGACCCTGCTGCCGCATGCGATCAGCGGCCACATCAAGCAGGCACCGTGCCTCATCCACGCTCAGGGCCATCGGAAGTGGTCGATGGGGCTTGGGGCTGGCGAGTAACGCGCCGGAATCGGTCTTCGAGAGACCAGCTCTGTGGGCCCAAGCAGTGAATCCTCGTGCAGCTGCCGCCCGTCGCGCCAAGGTGGTGCGCGAGCGTCCGAGTGTCCGCTGCTTGGCGAGCCAATGTCGAAGGCCGGACAGCGTGATGTCGTCCACCCGGGTGCAACCGAGCTGGCGCATGTGGCCCAGCAAGTCTGAGATGTCTCCCACATAAGCGCGGCTCGTGTGCGCAGAGAGTCCGCGCTCCAGTCGCAGGTGCCGCTCGTAGTCGACGAGAGCTTGCGCAAGTGAGCCATCTCCGGAGGGGCTCAAGTCGCCTGATGTGGGCACGTTCCCCACTGTAAGTGCGCCTATAGACTATGCCTGGCAGCTACGCGCCCATCATGGCCTGGCGATTCTCCATCTGTCTGCGTCCTCCCTCACCACGGCTCCGAGATGTTCGAGCCCGTGGAGGCGCGCGACCACGTCCGCATGACTGAGGCCAGCCGCCCTCGCGATCGACTGGGAAGACGCGGCCATCACGGTGGGAATCGCGTCGAGCAGCTGCCGCGAGCGAGGATGCAGTCGGTCACGCGGGCTGGTCGGGCCCTGCTTGAGCGGGGCCAGGCCGACTCCGGCGGGAGAAATGTGCTCGATCACCTCTGCCGCGTCCGTCACTAGCACCGTGCCGGGGTGACGGAGCAGTTGGTGAACGCCAGCCGAGGACCCGGCGGTGACCGGCCCTGGAACGCCCATCACGGGCCTCGACAGGTCGAGCGCCCAACGGGCTGTGTTGAGCGACCCGCTCCGCAAGGCCGCCTCGACGACCACCGTTCCCTGGGCGAGCGAGGCGATGAGCCGGTTACGCACCAGGAAGCGCGACCTGCTCGGCACACAACCCGGGGCCGCCTCACTCACTACCAATCCGCTCTCTGCGATGCGTTTCAACAGGTCGGTGTTGCCGGGCGGATACAACCGGTCGACTCCACTGGCCAGAATCGCGGTCGTGAGAGCCCCCTGGGACAGGACCCCCCTGTGAGCTGCCGCGTCGATGCCGAAAGCACCCCCTGAGATCACACTGAATCCCGCCTCTCCGCATCCAAAGGCGAGATCCCCCGCCACATGTTCTCCGTATGCCGTTGAGGCGCGTGCCCCGACCACCGCCACAGATCGCTCCGCCAGTCGCCCAAGGTGACCACCTCCGCGCACCCACAGGCCGAAAGGGACCCCACCTCGACGATCCCCCGCCTCGTCTTCCAAACGCTCTAGATCATCCAGAGCACAAGGCCACTCGTCGTCACCAGGACAGATGTAGCGCGCGCCGACCGCGGCCGCACGTTCCATGAGGTGGTCATGGTCGGCTCGACTGACTCGTTCTGACCAGTCGCGCACCTTGGGTTTGTCGAGGTCGGTCCCTGCTCGCAGTCTCCTCAACAGAGCGGCAGCGGAGTGGTCACGAACCAGCCGACATGCGTCGACATCACCGGGCTCGACGATGCGGCTCACGACGATTCGGGCTCGGCGTTCGTCGGCGCTGACGGTGGGCCGCAGATGACTCACGCCCCCCACGACACCCGCTCTCTTGCCGGCGGAGGCTCTCCCGCTTGCGAGTCACTGCGCAGAAACAATGCGCCCATCACGTGTGATGCGTCGGGTCGATGCAAGCCGCCGAGATCGGCAATCGTCCACGCCACCCGGGTCACTCGGTCTGCCCCGCGCTGCGTGAGGGTGCCTGCGGCGACCGCATCCTCGACGAGCAGGGCCGACTCAGCATCCAGCGGGCATCTGCGCCGGAACTCGTACCCCGGCAGATCTGCGTTCGTCACCCACGGCGAGTCGCGAAATCGCCGGCGCTGTCGATGCCTGGCCTCGACAACTCGCTGTGAAACCGCTGCAGTCGAGCCGTCGGCACCGACTTGTTGGTGCATCTCTGCTCGCGAGACTGGCAGGACGGTGTGGACGATGTCGATCCGGTCACGGATAGGACCACTGATCCGAGCCTTGTAGAGGCGCTTTTTCGGCGGCGTACACGTGCACTTGTCTGCATGCCCGTAAGCCAGACCGCACGGGCACGGGTTGGCTGCGAGGATGAGCTGGAATCCGGCCGGAAACTTCGCCGCCCCGTCTGCCCGCCGGATCGAGATTTCGCGACTTTCGAGCGGTTGGCGCAGGGCATCATGCACAGATGGGGCAAACTCCGGGGCCTCATCCATAAAGAGGACCCCGAGATGCGCAAGGCTGATCGCACCCGGACGGATGACCCGAGACCCTCCCCCGACCACTGAAGGCACCGTGTCGGTGTGGTTGGGAGCAAGAAACGGTGGTCGGGTGACGAGAGGCTCCTCTAGGGAGAGCAGGCCGGCGACGGAGTGGATCTTGCTCACCTCGATGGACTGAGCCACGCTGAGATCCGGCAGCAGGGCTGGGAACCGCTCGGCCAGCATCGTCTTGCCCGCACCTGGCGGGCCCTCGAAGAACAGGTGATGACCTCCGGCGGCAGCGACCTCGACGCACCAGCGCGCCATGACCTGCCCACGGACGTCGAGCAGGTCGGCGTCCTCGATCCGTGAGGGCTGCACCGTGTCGCCAGGCACCTCGCCGTGTAGGGGCGGGAGGTCGGGCTCGTCAGGCGGCTCCTCGCCTGCCAGGATCGCCATACACTCTCGAAGCGATTTGACCGCGATGATCTCGACGCCCTGGACCAGACGCGCCTCAGCGATGTTGAGCGCCGGGACGATGACCCTCTCCAGGCCGGCCTCTAGGGCGGCGACGACGGCGGGGAGTATCCCCGGCACGGTTCGTACTCTCCCATCGAGAGCAAGCCCGCCGAAGACGGCGCACGATCGCAGACCGGATGCCGGGATCGAACCCTTGGCTGCGAGCAGCGCCAAGGCGATAGCCAGGTCGTAGTGCGAACCCACCTTGCCAAGGTCTTACTGAACACACACCTAGTAAATCGGCTTGGGGAGGTGCTTGAGTATCTCTTGCGTTTCCACACGGGAGCCGGGATACGAACTCTCAACGGTCTCGGCCTACCT
>JACCZJ010000282.1 GCA_013696065.1 Nocardioidaceae bacterium | reverse complement strand
CTTGTGGATGACGCTGGCGTAGATGTCGTGGGCGAAGGACGCCGACGCAGTGATGGTGAGGCCGGCGACGACGGCGAGGATCGTGGCGAAGGCGACGGCCGAGATGACTCCGAGCAGCAAGGTGCCGCCGAGCTCGAAGGCGAGCAACGGAGCCGCCGAGTTTGCCGCGCCCGGCGCAGCAGCGATCCGCTCCGGGCCTACCAGGGCGGCTGCCCCGTAACCGAGGGTCAGCGTGAACAGGTAGAACAGACCGATCAGCCAGATCGCCCATACGACCGACTTGCGCGCCTCTTTTGCCGTGGGCACGGTGTAGAACCGCATCAGGATGTGCGGGAGACCTGCCG
Source organism: Nocardioidaceae bacterium (assembly GCA_013696065.1). Lineage (GTDB taxonomy): Bacteria > Actinomycetota > Actinomycetes > Propionibacteriales > Nocardioidaceae > JACCZJ01. The sequence goes on along the minus strand of JACCZJ010000282.1, from coordinate 3,742 downwards.
TGCCGAGCACTAGGGCGAGCGCGAGCGAGATGAAGTCCAGTTTCGTCGTGCCTGAGACGCCATACTTCGCTCCAGGGTCGAGCGACGCCCCAGCCGCGGCGCCGTCGCCCAGCAATTCGGAGAAGTTCATGCCGTAACTCGCGAGCACCCAGACAGTCATCAGCCCAGCCCCAAGGATGAGCAGCACAGCCTTGATGATCTGCACGTAGGTGGTGCCCTTCATACCGCCGATCAACACGTAGGCGATCATGAGAGCGCCGACGGCCGCGATCACGAGGCTTTGGCCGCCACGGTTGGTGATGTTCAGCAGCAGCGCCACCAACCCACCTGCGCCGGCCATCTGCGCGAGGAGATAGAAGAACGACACGACCAACGTGGACGTCGCCGCGGCGGTGCGAACGGGACGCTCGCGCATGCGGAAGGCCAAGACGTCGGCCATCGTGAAGCGTCCGGTGTTGCGCAGCAACTCGGCCACCAAAAGCAGAGCGACCAGCCAGGCGACGAGGAAGCCGATGCTGTAAAGGAAACCGTCGTAGCCGGTGAGCGCGATTGCGCCGGCGATGCCGAGAAAGGAGGCGGCCGACAGGTAGTCGCCGGAGATGGCCACCCCGTTCTGGCGACCCGTGAAGGCGGCACCGCCGGTGTACATGTCCGCGGCGCTCTTGTTGGTTTTGCTGGCGCGGATCACGAAGACCAGGGTCACCACAACAAAGCTAGCGAAGATAGCGAGGTTAAGGGCTGGGTTGCCGATTGCTTCGGCGGCGAGCGTGTTCACAGCAGACCCTCTGCTTCCATTTCCTCACGGATGCGTGCTGAACGCGGATCGAGGACCTTCCCCGCGTAGCTGACGTAGGCCGACGTGACGGCGAAGGTGGTGACGAACTGAAGGAGACCCATCACCAACCCCACGTTGATGTTGCCGAAAAGCTTCTGACCCATGAAATCGGTGGCATAGGTGGAGAGGATTACGTACAGGAAGTACCAGAGAAGGGAGATCGCCGTAACCGGCAGGACCCACCCTCGGTAGCGCTTTCGGAGATCCTGAAACTCAGGGGACTGCCGCACGGCGAGATACTTTGCCTCGGTCGGGGTGGGGGGAGGCACCTGACCTCCCTGAACATTGTTAGCGCTGCTCACGGCTCCTCCAGTGCGTCGTCGTTTTCGGGGGGTGCGGGTGGCGAGTATCACCAGCCCAACCGAGAAGATACGCCCTCTGGCGAGAATCTGCACCCCCCCACACGGGGTTGACTGCGTTCGGTTCGGCCTGAGCCGTACGGCGGCTCGTCAGGAGCCCGTACGGCGACTCATCAGGAGCCGTTACGGCGACTCGTCAGGAGCCGTACATCGACTGGTCGAGTCGGGCGTGCAGGGTCGTGCGCGACGCCTCAACGACCTCGCCGAGAGTGCGAAGTCCGCGTTGCTGGAGAAGGGGCAACAGGCGTAAAAAGACCTCGCCGGTGACGAATGCGTCGCCCAACGCGGTGTGCCGTCCCAAGACGTCCACCCCCAGCCTGGCCGCGATGGCCTCGAGCGAGTGCTCCTCGTGGTCAGGGTGAACAGCGGCATCGATCAGCAGCGTGTCCAGGACGGGCTGCGTGAAGCGCACTTTTGTGCTCGGCTCCTTGAGTCTGAGGAACTGCATGTCGAAGCCCACGTTGTGACCGACGAGCACGGTGTCTGCGGCGTATCGGGCGAACGCGTGCAACACCGTGTCGATCGTCGGTTGGCCTTTGAGCATCTCCCCCGTGATTTTGTGGATGGCGGTCGAGCTGGCCGGCACACTCCGCTGCGGATCCACAAGCCGCTCGAACGACTCCTGTCGCAGCAGCCGCCCATTTACTATCCGCACGGCGCCGATCGAGATGATCTCGTCGCCGGCGGCCGGTTCTAAGCCGGTCGTTTCGGTATCGAAGACGGTGTAGCTGAGCTCGCTCAGGCTGCGGTCCTGCCCCGCTAGGGATATCCCTTGTCTGTCGAATAGCCCGAAGTCATAGAACTCCGGGCGGCTGTGGACCTCGATAGGAGTCCGCGCGGTCGGCGCTAGCCCGCCTTCGGCGACCGGGAGCAGCAACCTCAGATGCGGTGCGCCTTCGGCTGTCCCGCCCGACCACACCTCGCCCCCGTGGCGGGCAATCAGCTCCCGGACGTTCGGTGCCGCCCCGCCGGTGAGCTCCTGATCGAGCCAGGTCTCGAACTCGTCTGAGTCGGGTGCCTCACCCGTCCAGGTCGCCTCTAACTGTGCATGGCCGCCGACCCGGGTGAGGTCTAGCCGCAGCGCGTCTACCCCGTGCTGTTCGCGGAGCCGCTCGGCAAGGTGTGCGACGGCGCGCGCGAGCCCGTGGCTGTCCACCTTGACCCATGGGGGATCAGCTGGTGGCTGGACAGAGACGACCGTGCCCTCGCGTTCGAGCGCTCCCGCAACCACGGCCAAGAGGTCAGCGCCGCCCATCTCGGTTGTGACCCAGTCGGCTCCGAGGTAGGCGGTCGACTCGGCCACCCACTGTTCGACCTGCCGACCCAACCGATGGGACTCCTCGCGCACGATGCCGACGAACTGTTGACGCTCTGCGGCCTCCATGTCCGGGTAGTCCACGACCGTTTCTATCGCAGCTTGGATGCTGCCGAGCGAGGCGCGAGTCCCCTCGGTGAGCTCGCGCAGTAGCTCGTCTCGTTGGGTGCTTATCTTGATGCGGTCGGTCAGGTCTTCGAGCAGCAGCACGAAGCCGGTGACCAACCCGTCCGCTCCCTGCACGGTTGCCACCTGGACCTGCAGCAGTTGTCCGCCATGCAGCGTCGTGGTCACGTGCGAGGACGCGGAATCCTTGTGGATGCGCTCCACGGCGTGCTCCAAAAGGTCGCGGTCGACGATGCCGAAGATCGACCGGCCGAGCCCGACGGCTGTCTCGTCGTTCAGCACCGACCGCGCGGCGGCGTTCCAGAGCAGGATCTGGCCGTCGACGTTGCACACCAGCACCGCGACTGCAAGCTCGGCCATCAAGGTGGCCAGTCGGTGGCGCTCCTCCTCCAGACCCGCTTGCGCTGCTGCGATCTGCGCGGAGACTTCGCTCTCGGCGGAGCGGCGACGCTCGGCGAGCGCATCCACGGCCGCAGCCAGCTCCCTGAGCTCCAGCGGGCCTGACCGGTTCAACTGGTGCTCTGGATTGGCCTCGAGGAGCACCTGGGTCTCGGCAGTGAGACGCCGTGCGCTGGTGCTGTACCGGCCGATCACCCAGGCCACCAGCGCGACAAGTCCGACCACCACCAGGGCACCGCTTATGAGGAGGGCGGGCGCCTGGCCGGCGACGGCGTCACTCATCACTTTGCGCTGAGACGAGGCGAGGCCGCTCCACAACAGCAGCGACAAGACCACGCCGCAGAAGACGACATACGCCGCGACCGTGGCTGCCAACGCCCAGCGACCGCCCTGGCGCAGGGAGGCCACTACCCGCCTCCGGCGAGCAGACGGTTGACGGTGTCGACGAGGTCGGTGGTCGAAAAGGGCTTGGTCACGTATGCGTCTGCGCCGAGCGCAAGCCCCTTGGTGACCTCCGCCTCACGTCCCTTGGCGGTGAGCAGGACGATCTTGAGGTCGGCCCAGCCGGAGCTGCGCAGCTGCTGGCAGACCTCGTAGCCGTCGCGGCGAGGCATCATGACGTCGAGGAGTACGAGATCTGGGCGGAACCTCTCCACTTCGAGGAGGGCCTCGTCGCCGTCTCGGGCGACGCTGGTCTCGAAGCCGCTC
>JACCZJ010000274.1 GCA_013696065.1 Nocardioidaceae bacterium | reverse complement strand
CGTCGACTCCGGCTGTGGTCAACGCAATCGTCGATGCCTTGCGCCCCCGAGGCATCAACGACATCGCGATGCCGTGCACCCCGCACCGCGTGTGGTCGGCGATCCAGTCCAGCTCGTCCGGTGAGGACACACCAGCCCGAAGCCAGAATGTCACCGACAGCGGACTGCCCTCCCACAACGTGACGGTGGACGCGGGACCTGCCCACGATGACAAGGGAGGTGTCTCATGATCCCGGCTGCGTTTGACTACGCGGCACCGCAGTCCGTAGCCGACGCACTCGAGGCGCTGAGATCCGACGCCGAGGAGATCAAGGTCTTAGCTGGAGGGCAGAGCTTGATTCCTGTGCTTCGGTTGCGCCTGGCGGCCCCCACCTTGCTTGTTGACCTGGGTCGCATCGCCGAGCTCCACGGCATCAGCGACGACGGTGACACCCTCGTGATCGGGGCGATGACGACGCATCACGAGGTGGCGACAAGCTCCCTGGTGGCCGAGCACGCAGAGCTGCTCGCCAAGGCTGCCCAGACGGTGGCCGACCCCCAGGTGCGGCACCGAGGCACGCTTGGTGGTGCGCTGGTCCATGCGGACCCGGCGGGGGACCTGCCCGCCCCGGCGCTTGCACTCGGTGCCGAGTTCGTCATCGTCGGCCCGCAGGGGGAACGCACAGTGGCGGCGGCTGATTTCTTCCAAGACCTCTTCGCCACCGCCGTGGGCGAGGACGAGTTACTGACAAAGGTCCGTATCCCCAAGCACACCGCGTGGGGTGGGCACTATGAAAAGTTCACCCGCGTTGCGCAGCAGTGGTCGATCGTTGCCGTTGCCGCTGCCGTCAAGGCTGAGGGGGGCACCATCTCCGAGGCCAGGGTGGCGCTGACCAATATGGGTTCGACGCCGATCAGGGCCACCGCGGTCGAACAGGCGCTCGTCGGTCAGCCTGCGACCACCGAGGCGATCAAGGCAGCGGCTGAGCACGCCGACCAGGGCACCAACCCCCCGACCGACACCAACGGCGACGCCGACTACCGGCGTCACCTGGCCAAGGTGTTGACGGGTCGGGCCGTCGTCAGTGCCGCTGGCGTATGACGTGAGCGGCCTGACCCCCCTTGTGCTCGCGTGTGGTGCTCGAGCCAGGAGCGAGAACTCATGGAGCTGAGCCACCGCTTTACCGTCCCCACGTCGATCGAGGTGGCTTGGGAGGCGTTCAACGACCTCGAACGGGTGGCACCCTGCTTCCCAGGGGCGTCCTTGACGTCATACGACGGGGACACCTTCGAGGGGATCTGCAAGGTCAAGCTCGGTCCGGTCTCGTTGCAGTACAGCGGCACGGGCCGGTTCGTCGAGCGCGACGAGTCCGCGTACCGCGCCGTGATCGAGGCGAAGGGCAAGGACAAGCGCGGTAACGGTACGGCGGCCGCGACGATCACTGCGCAGCTCGCCTCATCCGGTGACGCCGCCACTGACGTCATCGTGTCGACGGATCTCAACATCACCGGTCGCCCCGCCCAATTCGGGCGTGGGGTGATGCAGGACGTGAGCGACAAGCTGCTCGCCCAGTTCGCGACATGTCTCGAGACGAAGCTGGCTGAGCGAAATGATGGGCGAACCGGGGCCGAGGCGGGGGCTGGCGCAGCTACCGGAGATGGAGCCGCTGGCGATGGCAGTGGCGCCGCTGGGGTGGATGGCGGTGGCAGCGCGGACGAAACCGTGGCGGAGCCCGCAGGCGGCGAAGCGCCGCCACTCGACGGGCCTCTTGCTGATGGCCTCGTCGGCTTGCCCGATCGACACGGGGCGAGGGGCGGTGAAGGCGCAAAACCTAGCATCGACACCACCTCTTCTGGCCTGAACGAGTCGCGAGCGGGTAAACCCGAGACTTCCACGCTGGATGCACCTCCGGAATCCCCGGAGCTCAGCCTCGCGGGCATCGTGTTGCCAGCCTTGCTCAAGCGCTACGCGCCCTACGTCGTCGGTGGTGCGGTGGCTGTCTGGCTGCTGCGCAAGCACCTGCACCGTTGACCCCGTAAGCGCCCGCTCCGAACGAGTCTGGTCTTGACGCCGCCGAGCGGGTCGGCCGGGCTCAACCCGCCTGCGGGCCGAACGCCAAACCCGCCTCTCGATAAGCCTTGCAGGAGTCAGGAATCGTGCATGTGAACGATATTGCGACCCTTTCAGGCTCCCGAGAGCGTATTTTCCGTGCATGTGAACGATTGTGACGACGTGCCCGAGCCGCTGGGCGGTCCTTCGGGCCCGAGAGGCTCCAACCCCGAACGGCTACGTACCTGAGGCGCGAACCTTTGGCAGCGCCCCGAGGTGGGCGATCACGTAGCCGGTCTGGGAACACACCCAACGGGGATCGGGGCCGAGCTCCGGCTGGATTGTCATGCTGTGCTCTGTGGGATCGGGGCAGCCGGTGCACACCGGCCAACGTCGCGCCTCGTCGAACAGGCGATCCTGGACGTCTTGGGCCACCAGCCCGTCGACATACTCCCAACCTTGCGGCCACTGCGAGAGCCACCATCGCCGCTCGGTCACACATTCCTCGACCCGCGACACCGTATGTGGATCAGCCAGGCCCTGCGCCGCCAGGTCGAGCAGCACAAGTGCTCGCGCCTGCAACAGCGGGTCTCCCGACGACATGGCTTCCATCCTGGCACTCTGGTCAAGTGAGCAGTCCGCAGGACTTCAGACTCGGCGGCGCAACGACCCCCCGGTTGATCGAGGTCGTCGCGCTGCAACCGAGCGATGCCGAGAACGCTCAGTCGGGCGGCGCGGACCGCATCCAGGTGTGCGCCTGGTCGGACGGTGAGCCGTGGTCCGTCGAGCCTGCCGTCGTGCGCGCGATTGTTCACGCTGTCGACCTGCCGGTGCGGGTTACGTAAAGGCTGTCGAGTGGCTTCACCACCCAAGGCGGTGAGTTTGCCCGACTCGTCGGTTTGGCCAGCAACTACCTCAGTGTCGGCGTCGAAGGGTTCTCGTTCGGCTTCCTCACGTCCGATCTCGAGATCGACCAAGACGTGTGTATCTCGCTGGCTCGCGAACTCGGCGACGCGCCATGGACCTTCGACGCGGCGTTTGACCATGCCCTCGAGGCGAGTCGCGCCTGGCGGCAAGCCCGGCAGCTTCCTGGGCTCGACGGCATACACACGTCCGGTGCGGTGCGGGGTATGGACGCTGGCTTCGACGATTTGCTTTCGATGGCCACAAGAGATCCGGTGTTCGCCGACACGGCCATCGCGGCAGCCGGTACGAGACCAGAGCATGTACCGTGGCTGGTCCGCGCCGGCATCACGCGAGTGCATCTTGGCGCGTCGGTGCGACCGGGCGGCTCGTGGGCCAAGGCGCACGTCGACCCTGGCTTCGTAAGGTCCTGGCGGCGGCTGCTCGACGATGCATTCGCCAGCTCAACGCGTTCGTCTGGCGTCACCGGCTGACCCGTGGCGCTCTGGATCGACCCCCCGGTGTGGCCTGCCCACGGCCGGTTGTGGTCCCACCTGATCAGCGACACCTCGCTCGCTGAACTGCACACCTTCGCCGCCGCCCAGGGCGTCCCGCGGCGTGGCTTCGAGCGAGACCACTACGACGTTCCAGCGTCGTCCTACGATGCGCTGGTCTCAGCTGGAGCGACTCCGGTGTCGGCGCGAGAAGTCGTACGCAGTCTGACCGCCTCTGGACTGCGCAAGCGTAAGGCCGTCGCCATGGCGGCTCGTGCGCCTGGTCGTGAGCTGCTGCGACCGCCCCGGCTGCGCCCAGGCGACCAGGTGGCGGTGGTGACAACGGCTGGCCCGGTACTGCCAGCGCGGCTCGCCGCTGGCGTGGCTCGCCTCGAAGGCTGGGGATTACGGGTGCAGATCGGAGAGCACGTGCTCGACCGCCATCCCCGTCTCGTCCACCTCGCCGGCCTCGACGTCGATCAGGCATCGGACCTCAGTGCGGCGTGGATGGACCCCTCCGTGCGAGGAGTGTTCGCCGCGCGCGGCGGCTTCGGCACGCAGCGCGTTCTCGACCTGCTCGATTGGCGGCGACTTGCCGAGGCCGAGCCCAAGGTGCTTATCGGCTTCTCAGACCTCACGGTGCTGCACCAGGCGGTGGCAGCACGACTGGGTCTCGCAAGCGTCCATGGACCAGTGGTCAGCTCGCTTGGGGAGGCGACCGACGATGGCGCTGAGCGGCTGCGTCGACTGCTCTTCGAGCCCGAAGCCGTGGTCGATTTGCTCGCCGGGATCGAGAGCACCACCTGGGTTTCGGGACGCGCCGAAGGAATCCTGGTGGGAGGGAACCTGGCCATGTTGACCGCTGAGCTCGGCACTGCCTTCGACCGGCCGGCGTCGAACGGCGTGGTGGTAATCGAGGACATTGCGGAGGCGCCTCATCGAATCGACAGGCAGCTCACCCAGCTCCAGCGCAACGGTTGGTTCGACGATGCGCGAGCTGTCGTGCTGGGCTCCTTCACAGACTGCGGTGACCCCGCTCAGGTCGACGCCGTGTTGCTGGAACGGCTGAGCCCTCTCGGCGTTCCGATCGTTGCTGGAGTGGACCTCGGACACACCCGCAGCTCGATCAGCATCCCCCTGGGGGTGCTCGCGACGCTCGATGCGGACGCCCGCACACTCACGCTTGCGTGTCCAGCGCTTCGTTGATGCGCGGCCCGGAGGGGTAGCGCGCTCGGCAGTGGCTGGTTGAGAACTTCCGAGTCAGCCCCGGACCATTTCCGGACCCTCTTCTAGAGCGGCCAAGAGTGAGTCGGCACACGCACGTCCGGCTTGTTGGTCAACCGGGTGGGGCTTGACGAATCCCGAGTCCCAGGCGGCGAAGCTCGAGTGCGGCGAGCGTTTCGATGGCGCGGCGATCTCGGGCACGCCACCCGTCGACGAGCTCAGGGCCGACGCGCGCCAGATCTTCCAGGGGTTGGCGAGCGAGTGCGCGCAGTGCCAGCAGGTCGAGGCCCGCGGCTCGTTCACGCAGCCGAATGGCCATGCCCGCCTGGCGGGTGAAGCGGATGCGCGGGGGGAGCCACAGGGCTAACACGATGAGCGCCGGGACGCCACCGGTCACCCACCCCAGGGCGTTCGCGAGAGCCGCCACTACCTCCTGCTGTTGCACCCCGGCATCCTCGATCGCTCGGCTGGCCTCCCCCGCTCCCTCGAACGGCGCCGCCAGCTCATCGCCTGCGAGCGGCACGTTGCCAGCGGCCCTGCCGGCGTCATCCATGCGGTCCGCCAAAGCGGCACCACCCGACTCGAGCGCCCGGCCAGGTCCGGCCAGCTCCGCGGTGAGGTCATGAACGCCGTCGCCGATCCAAACGCAGACCAGCAGGGCGAGCGCAGCCATCGCGTCGGCGAATATCTGGCGACTTCGACGAGCCGGGGATTCGGCATACCAGTGAATGTCCATAAGCATCTGTGTAGCTCATGCTGCCCCGCCTCGCCCGGATGGCCGTGCGCAGTGAGAGGCAGACCCCGACACCGGCGGGGGGACGACTGCATCTCCTGCCCGCGGAGGTTATGGCGCTCGACTCGCGAGCGATGCCAGCTCGGTCCGCAGGTTGTTTCGGGCTGTGATCTCCCAGGAGGCGCCAGCCGTCGTACGGAACAACGCGGGGAGATCAAGCAGCTGCTCGAGGACGGCGGCACGGCCGACCCGCCACTCGCCCTCGCTCACATGTGCGTATTCCCGCCGGACGGCGCGGACGTAGGCGGCATAGCTCTCGGGGTGGCTGGCGAGAATGCTCAGATCGGCGTCGCAAAGGACCGCACCGTTGTTGTCTGCCTCAGCAGGATCGTGGTTGGCGGTCAGCCTGACGAGTCGCGCCACCTCGGCTACCTGCTCAGACTTCAAGCCTGCTGGGGGAAGTGCCGACTCAGCCAACCGAGCAGATTGCTCCTCGTTGTCTTGACGGTGCACGTCATAGACCGCGTCATGGAACCAACCGGCAAGCTCCACCAAGCTCGGCTCGGCCGCCTCGGCCGCCAGTGTGGCGACAGCATCGAGCACCCCATGCAGATGCCGGAGGTCGTGATAGCGACGCGTGGGCGCGCCGTAGGCGGCGACGAGCCCCGCGCCGAGCTCAGGTGAGCCAGGCAGCAGCCGGTTCCACCGCGACGGCAACCCAAAGTCCCCGGCGTCGGGCCCAACGGGCGGGTGCGCGAACTCAGGCAGCTCAGGGTGCTCGGGCAGGTCGGTCATGGCTTCTGCAGCTGCGCAGGCAGGGACTGGTGGTGCACGATCTGCAGTGACGTCACGGCTCTGGTGAGGCAGACGTAGAGGCGCCGCAGGCCGACGACCTCGTCCGCCTCGGCGCAGACGATGGCGGCTGGTTCGACGAGCACGACGTGGTCGAACTCCAGGCCCTTGACCAGGGTGGCGGGCACGATGTCCACACGCGCATCGAAGTCGTCCTCTTCTCCGAGGATGCTGAACTCGACTCCAGCCGTCTCCAGCGCCTTACCGGCCCGGTCCACCCATGTGTCAGCGACCACCAGCCCGACAGAACCCGCCAAGGCGAGAGCGGCTTGCACCCTGC
>JACCZJ010000216.1 GCA_013696065.1 Nocardioidaceae bacterium | reverse complement strand
ATCCAAGCTCGCATCAGAGGGGGTGAATCCCCCGAGGCCGTCGCTGCCTTGGCTCAGGTGTCGGTCGACAAGATCATGGCCTACTGCGTGCCGGTCCTGGCCGAACGTCAACACATCGCCCAACTCGCCCAACGCAGCCATGTACGCCGAAAGAACGCCGACGGGCCAGCTCAGCGCCTCGCCGACGTGGTGGCCGGCCGGCTACGCACCCGCGGCGTGGATCCACAGACCGCCGACTGGGAGTCGTGGCGCAGAGAGGACGGAAGGTGGCTGGTCGAGGTGACCTATTGGTCCGGCGAGAGCGAGCGCAGGGCGCACTTCGTCTTCGACACCGCCGGCCGCTACTCAGTAGCCGACGATGACGAGGCCAAATGGCTCACCGGGGAGCCGCAGGCTACGAGCAAGGGCCCTCAGCCCCGAGAAGGCGCTAAGCCAGGCGAGCGTCGATTGGCTGCGGTGCCCGACGGAGACGACCTGCTCAGTCTGCCGACTTCAGGACCAGACGCCGGAGGCGACTTCGATGCCGAGAGTACGGACGACCTGACCGCTGTTGTGCGAGCCGTCCACGAAACCGAACATGGGGACGACTCCGCCGCGGAGGACAACTCGTCGAGCCTCGACGTAGAGACGGCTGAGGCATTGGCGGTCGCGCACACGGTGGAGGCGGCCCCGGCGACCCCTGCCGAGGATGTTTCCGCTGCCCCGCGCGAGACCGAGCCCACCCCGACCGCTCGGCGCCGGCGCACGGGCAAGCGTGCCAGTGTCCCCAGTTGGGACGAGATCATGTTCGGCAAGGGCAAGCAGGACTGAGCCGGTCAGTCGGAGCTGTCCACCAGGAGCGGCACCATCATCTCGTCGGCGGTCAACGAGCCGTGAAGCCCGATGAGCGCAGCCTCGTCCGGCCGTGTTTTCGTCGACACCACGGCAGCGTTGCCCCGGCTCGCCACCATGACGTCGCCGAGTCGGGGTCTGATGTGTGCGTCCACGGAGCCGAACCAACCCTCGTCGATCGCCTGGTCGCGGGTCACCACCCAGGCGTTCACACCCAGCTGCTCGCGCCAGGCGAAAGCGACGTCCTCCATAGCGCCGTCGTCGCAATAGAGATGGCGGAAGCGGGCCTCGCCTCCGAACAGGATCACGCCGTCTGTGAGGTGCGGGTGCTCGTCGACGTCGAGCTTGAGCTCGGTGGCCGCATCGACCATGCCGTGATCGCCTAAGACCACCATGGTCGTATGCCGAGGCAGCGCCGCGCGCAGCTGCGCCGCGAACGAGTCAGCGGACGACAGCTGGTGCTCCCACGCCCACGATTTGGTGCCTTGGTGATGGCCGGTCGAGTCGAGTTCGCCTTCATAGACATACGTCAGCGAGGTGGATTCAGCGGCCGCGCGCACCGTGGCCGAGATGCGTTCGCCGATGGTGTCCGCGCCATGGAAGACGGCACCTCGCTGACTTGCGACGGTCAACCCGGAGCCTTCGAAGCGCCGCTTGCTGACTGAGGTGGTGGCTACCCCAGCGGCGGCCGCCCGGGCGAACACCGTCTCGTGCGGCTGCCACTCGCGCGGGTCGATCTCGGGGCGATCCCACTTGAGCGCGTCGAGCAGCTCGTTGGTGCCGGGAACGCGGGAGGTGAAACCTACGATGCCGTGGGTTCCAGGCGGTAACCCCGTCCCCAAGCTCGTCAGACTCGTGGCCGTGGTCGAAGGAACGCCACAGGTGATGGGCTCGCAGCCGGCGGCTAGCGAGGCGAGGTAGGGAGCGAGCGCAGCTCGGGAGCGCAACAGGTTCCAGCCCAGCCCGTCAACCAGAAATACGACGTAAGACTTTGCCTGGGGCAGCTCGAGGAGGTTCGACCACCCTGGGATCCCGAGAGCCGCCACGGCTGAAGGAATGACATCGGCCAGCGAGCCGCCGTAGTAGCGAGGGAGCACGCCGTCGGCGAAAGAAGCTGTCACTCGCGGACGGTGGCGGCGTTGAGGGCCTGAGCGAAGTCAAGCATCTGCTCGACGGCATGCGGGCCATCCGCAGTCGAGCTGATACGCAGGGCGAAGTCCTCCGCGGCCAACGTGCCGCTGTAGCCGTGGTCCGCGACGCAATCGGGATCGCCGCAGGTCGCGGGCTCCAGATCAAGCCGACGAATCGCCCCCCAACCGACGGTGAGCACGGCTTCGGTCACACGTGGTGGTTTGGGGCCCGACGTGGCGGCTGGGTTGGCCACCATCCGGGTTACCGCGACGCTGCCGATTCGCTCGATGGGGATCGCCTCGGTCGAGGTCGAGGCGTAGGGCTCGGGCAACAGGTCGTCAGGCGGATGCTCGTCGGTGTGCGTGACCAGCAGACGGGTGGGCGTGAGGACCAACACCGTCACATGCCGACGTACCTCGTCTTGGTCGAATGTCGGCTCGTGGTGGATGACGAAGCTGGACACCGACTCTCCAGCCATAGCAGAGGCCACGGCGTCACCAACGACGGCTGGATAGTAGCCGACCTTCTCGATGGCATCGCCCAACTCGTCGGCTCGGTCGATCACGATTCCCTCATGCATACGTGCATCCTCCCACGTCGGCGTGCGCCTCAATCCCGGCGCCGACCTCATCCGATGTCAGCGACCCTCGTCTGGAGAGCCACGCTTTAGGTGACGAGAGTGTCCTCGGCGCTCACGGGACCCGTCAGCCGCCGTGCGAACCAGTCGCTACGGGCCTCACGCACGGGCGCAATCCGGCCAATGACACGCAAGACCTCAGCTCCCTCCACACCGGCCATCACCAAGCTCAAGTCGAGCTGCACCACCTCCGGCAGCTCGTCTTTGAGGATCGCGACTCGTTGGATCAGCTGCTCAACGCTTGCGACGTCCACCGCCGGCGAGCCAAGGTAGCCGAAGAAGATCGGTGCCGCGCGCACGTCGCGGACCAGGTCTGCCGCGTCGGAGTCGGTGAGTGGGGGGATGCGATAGGAGACATCGCCGAGCAACTCGGTCAGAGGCCCCGCCGTACCGAAGGAGATGATCGGTCCGAAGAGGGGGTCCTCCAGGGCCCCGATCTGCACGGGGATGCCGGGTTTGGCCATCGGTTGCACGACGAAGCCGGCCAGGTCGGGCTCGTCGATGATCTCGTTCAGGTTGGCCCAGGCTGCGTACATGTCGACCTCGTCACCGATGTTGCGCCTGACATGGGCGAGATCGGGCCGATGCCGAAGAGATGTCGCGGTAGCTTTGAGGACCACGTCCCCCCCGAACGACTCCGCCGCCGCGATCGCTTCCTCCAA
>JACCZJ010000208.1 GCA_013696065.1 Nocardioidaceae bacterium | reverse complement strand
CAAGTTCACGAACATGAAGTTCGAGCCCGCCGGTCTGACCGACGACCCGGACGTGCGGATGAGCCAGTCGATCATGGACTACATCTTCCGCCGCCTGGCGCTCGACTACCTGCCATTCGACTCTCGTGCGGCGCTCGGCATCTACACAGCCGACGAGCGGCAACGCCAGCTCGACACGGGATCGTATGAGCCGGTCATCGGGTCCGAAGATCTGTCCGAGGCAGAGTCACTCAAGACCGGTGAGTCCGGTACGGCGGTGGAGGTGGCTGTCGCTGCCGACGCCTCGGTCGCGCCAGATGTGTCGCCGGTTGAGGCGGCTGTGGTCGAGCACACCGCCAAGCCCGCCCCCGCAGGCGCGAAGACGACCGCGGAGCTGATGGAGGTTCTCTCGGGCCGTGAAGTGGACTCGCCACTGTGCTTCACCTGCGGCACCAAGATGCGTCCAGCCGGCAGCTGCTACGTCTGCGAAGGCTGCGGTTCAACCAGCGGCTGCAGCTAGAGAAGGGTCGGACGACAAGGCACGGGGTGGGCCGGTTCTGTGGGACCGTCCCACCAGCGGCTCGCTGAGCACAGGCCAGCACAGTCGAGCGGCTCGACAGGCTCAGCCAGCCGGGCCTCTCCCCGGGGCTGCCCATCTCACTCCTCGACAACACCGCAGACCTGGACCGGGCCTGGGACCTGTCACGCCGCTACGACGGGCACCCGATCTACGACATGGTGTACGCCGCCGTGGCCGAGCGATGGAGCGCCCAGCCGTCTACTGCCGATGAGCGGCGGAGGCGACGTCTGAGCAGCTTGATTTAGTTGTCGGCCCCTAACGGACAGGCCCTGGAAGGCGTGATTTGAGACAGGCTGCCGGAGATAATGCAAGAACTGCGGAGTCAAGGAGGCCCCATGGCATACGACGTGCCCGCGTTCGGGTCCTTGCAGAGTCAGCTCGTGGGGTTATGGCCGGCGCTGACAGTGCGGACGGTGCCGACCCGGCCAAGGGTCATCCTCGTCCTGAATTCCATGACGATCGACTTGCCAGACCACTTCTTGCCGATGATCCCAGCCTACGAGGAGCGCTACCTCTGCTTCGTGCTCGCCCTCGCCAGAAGCGAGAACACGCGTGTTATCTACGTGACGTCGCTGCCGATGCTTCCACGGCTCGCGAACTACTATCTCCAGCTGGTCAAGGACCTCAAGCCCACCGACGCTGCAAACCGCCTCACCGTGGTGTCGGTCGGCGACCCTTCGGAGCTGCCCCTGTCACGAAAGATTCTCGACCGGCCGCTCCTCGTTCGGCGCCTTCGTGAGCTCATCGGGGATCCGCAGTACGGGTTCATCTGGCCGTTCATCGTCACCGAACTCGAGGCGGAGCTCGCGGTAGCGCTCGGCATTGCGATCTACGGCCCCGACCCTGCACTCTCCCACCTCGGCTCCAAGACCGGGAGTCGCGAGGCATTCGTCGCGGCCGGCGTGCCCTGCCCGCGCGGCGCCGGGGGATTGCGCAACCGCGACGACATCGTGGACGCGTTGCTCGAGATCCAGCGGACCGGGCCTGTTCGCCGCGCGGTCGTCAAGCTCGACACGGGTTTTTCGGGTCTGGGCAATGCCGACATCGAGCTCGGATATGCCGACCAGCGACGCGACATCGTCAACGCTGTCGACCGCCTCGTCCCCGACGATGCGTCGCTCAGTGCGGAGTCGTTTCTGGCGGCCTTCGCGACGTGCGGCGGCGTGGCCGAAGAGTGGATCGAAGGTGAGCGGGTCGTCAGCCCGAGCGTCCAGCTGCGGGCCAGCCCGTTAGGCGAGGTGGAGGTTCTTTCGACGCACGACCAGGTGCTCGGCGGCCCGAATGGGCAAACCTATCTCGGTTGCAGATTCCCCGCATCGCCGCCCTTGATCGAACCGCTCACACGCTACGGTCGCTCGATCGGTGCGGAGCTGTCGCGCCGAGGGGTGACCGGCCGCTTCGCCGTCGACTTCATCGTCACCCATAAGGACGGACGGTGGTGGCCGCGGGCTCTCGAGATCAACTTGCGCAACGGCGGCACCACGCACCCTGCCATCACCTTGATGGCACTCACGGACGGCACGTACGACGAAGAATCGGGCCAGCTCCTCACTCGAACCGGATTCAAGCACTACGTCGCCACGGATCACCTGGAACACCGGCACTACCGGAGGCTGACACCCGACGATGTACTCGACGTCGTCGAAGCTGCCGGACTCGGCTGGGACGCGACTCTTGAGACGGGTGTCGCGTTGCACATGGTCTCCGCGGTCGCTCTCAACGGCGGCCTCGGCGCCACCGCGATCGCCAACTCCTCACAGGAGGCGGAGCGACTGCTATCTCGCCTTCGCCTCGCGCTCGACCAGGCGTCCGGTGCCCACCCCACTCCGCAACGGGGCACGCCATAGCGGTCTCAGTTGCGGACCAGTCCGTTAGCGCCGCCGATGGCAAGCGCCGCACGGCGCCGACTACGGCTGTACGTCGATCCGATCCGTAGCGACCGGGGTGTACGGGTCGTTGACGTTCAGGTAGTTGACCAATGCATCGATGTCCAGCCCGCCGATGTACTTGTCCGTACCAGAGGCGAAGACGCTGAAGCTGTCGCCGCCATCGGAGAGGAACGAATTGCACACGATCCGATAGGTCAATGCAGGGTTGAGCGGGGCATCAGCTGTGCCGTCACCGTTGCTGTCCACCATGACGGAGCCGGTCACGACCTTGCTGCCCGGCGGCTCGGACTGGTCCCAGGTGTACTCGATGCCGGAGACTTGCAGGATCTTGTTGAACGACGCGTTATCCCCTGACCACTGCTGCTCGAGCAGATCGAGAATCTGCTGACCGGTTAAGTCCATCGACACGAGGTAGTTGTTGAAAGGCTGCGTGGTGAACGCGGCCTCGTAGGTAACGTCCCCGTTGGCATTCTCGATCAGGTCGGCCCGGATTCCGCCGGGGTTCATGAACGCGATTGTCGGTGCCTCTCCACCCGGCGGTATCACCGACGGGTCTGCCTTCTGCGCGTCGGCGATGAGGTTGCCGAGTGGCGACTCGCCAGAGTCGTCCTGGGTCTTGCTGAGCAGTGCCACCCCGTCCAGATGACCGATCACCTCGTTGGCGATGGGGGCCACCAGCTCCTTGTACAGCGCGATCAAGCGGCTGAGCGCCGCCACTGGTTTGACGTTGGCATCCGGCAGGGTGTCGGCGTCAGGTCCGTCTTGGTTATTCGTGACGATCTTGTTGACGGCGTACGCGGCCGGCCGAACCACGTCGCGGGTCTCGGGGTCCAGCAGCAGATGCACGTTGGTGACCACGCGACCGTAGGAGGAGGCGCTGGTGAGCAGACGCGGCTGGCCCTTCGGGTCGCGCACCGTGCAGTTGTATGGCTGATGCGTGTGTCCCGACACGACCGCATCGATGGCTGGCCTCAGGTTCTGGGCGATGTCCAGCGCCGGTCCCGTGACACCCGAGCAATCGTTGTACGCCGTGGAATCGGTCGGGACGACACCTTGGTGCAGCAGCACCACGATCGCTTCGGCGCCTCGCTCCCTGAGCTCGGGCACCAGCCGGTTGGCGGTGCGCACCTCGTCGGTGAACCTCAATCCCTGAATCCCGGATTGGGTGACGATGCTCGGGGTGTCCTTCAGCGTCATACCGATGAAGCCGACCTTGATGCCCTCGACGTTGAGGACTTTGTACGCCGGGAGGAGCGTCGGGCGCTTATGGGTCTTGTCGTCGTCCCACTTGACGTTGGCCGACAGATACCGGAAGTCCGCGCCAGCGAACCGGTGGTCGGGACAGGAGTTCTGGTTGTCCTGTCCGTCGGGGCCGTCGGCGATGCAGCCGCCGCGCTGCATCCGGCGCAGCTCCCGCCAGCCCTCGTCGAACTCGTGGTTCCCGACGGATGCCACCTGAAGGCCGATGGCGTTGAGCGCTTCGATCGACGGCTCGTCATGGAATGCGGCCGAGAGCAGAGGCGAGGCTCCGATGAGGTCGCCCGCCGCCACCGTCACCGGGGTTGCGTCGTTTGCGCGTGACTTGACGCGCAGTTTCTTCAAATGCCTGGCCAGGTACTCCACCCCGCCTGCCGGAGTGTTGTTGATCCGGCCCGACGAGCTGGTAGCCGGAATGGTCTCGAGGTTGCCGTGGAAGTCGTTGATCGCCAGCAGGTCCAGCCGGACCTTCCCCGCCTGCGCACCGCTTGTCTGCGAGAGCCGCTTGTAGGCCTGCCGGGCCGACTCGCCGCCTCGTCCTTGATCGGACACGTCCGGGGCCGGACTGGATTGGGCTGGCGCGGTGAGCGCCAGCAGGGCCAACGAAACCGCCGAAGCAGCGATCGCGCGACGTGGAGTGAGCATCGACACCGGGGAGTCTCCTGTGCGTGAGAGGTCTGGTGTCCGAAACCTACGCCGACTGAGGAATTCACACCACTACCCCGAGGTGAACAGGCGAAGAGCTGGGAGTGAAGGGCACCAACCGCTGTGGGGCGGAGCCACCAGGCCCTTATACACATTTTGGTGTATGTGTATGTCCCTCGATCGGCGGCTCCAGCTGCTCCTTGACGAGGAGCGCTACGAGCGGGTGGCTGCCGCGGCTCGGGAGCAGCGCATCTCGGTCGCGGCAGTGATCCGGGACGCCATCGATCAGAGCCTCGCGCCGGTGCACCGCCGTCGCGGGGCAGCTGCACGATCGATCTTGAGCGCGTCACAGATGGAGGTGCCTCCCGGGGACGGTCTGCTCGGCGAGCTGGAGACGTTGCGCGGCGGAGGCGCTTGATCGTCGTCGACACGACGGTGCTCGTCTACGCCGTTGGAAGCGAGCACGCCTATCGGGACCCAAGCCGCTCGCTCATGGAGGCGATCGGGTCTGGCGCCATCCGGGCCACTACTTCCGTTGAGGTGATCCAAGAGTTCGCCCACGTCAGGGCCTGCAGGCGTGGTCGGGCGGATGCCCGTCGACTGGCCACTGCGTACGCCGACTTGTTCGGGCCGTTGGCGACCACCACGGAGCGCCACCTTCGGACCGGACTGGACTGGTGGGACAGGCACAAGGCCATCGGAGCCTTCGACGCTGTGCTAGCGGCTGTTGCGCAGGATCTGGGTGCCACCGCCCTGATTTCATCTGACCGGGCCTTCGCCCGGCTGACCGAGGTTACTCACGTTCTCCCAGACGAGTCCGGAATCGCTGCGCTCCTCGCCTGACGTCTGTATCCACAATTTTTCATTGCCGCCGGGCTCGGACACATGATGGAGCACGCAGCGCTGGAGTTCTGGCAGACCCTCGAGCGCCAACGCAGCTAGCGTCTGGAGATCACCACCGCGTGCAAGGCTGCGCCCAACCTGCTCAGTCGAAGGAAGGCCACCGCCACCAAAAGCTCCGATGGAGGGGTCGGCTCGGTCTGGCCGGTCTCCGGAGGTCGAGCAGGAAGAGTTGGCGGAGCTCACGTGGCACGCCACTCCGTCATCCTTGCGGAGTCAGGTACGCCGTGATCTGACGCACAAAAGAGCTTCGTTATCGGCCGGCGGCCCCCACCCTCGGCCGAACAGACATGTTGAGCGATGTCAACGCACGCCTCGATCGCCGCGATGAAGGTGTACTTGACGCCAGGGAGCCACATGGCATCGGCGCGACGATCGTCGGAGGCCGAGGCTTCGAGGTCCAAAGGCGCGAGCGCGTCCGTGACGGCCCGAAGGAGGCGGAGCACCCGGGTCTCGTCGACCATGGCGTCATCCCCCTCGAACGCGTGCAGCGAACTCGTCGTGAGCTCTGCGGATGCGGGGGAGTTCGTCGAAGTAAATCTTGCGAGTTGTCGATTCCCGTCTGACTCGGGCCACCGGGTCTTGCTCGAACAGCAATGTGCCGGTCACGGCCATGCCACCGGCCAGCTCCAAGGGCGCCTGGTCGAGCACCAGCAGATCGACTCCCGGTGGGAGCAGCACGTCATACGCCTGGGGCGGGTCTGCGCCGGAGTAGGCGGCAACGTCGATGTCAGAGTCTGCGCGGTGGCTTCCCGCCGCGCGGCTGCCGTGCAAGTAGCCGAACAGGGCGCCCGACTCTTCGAGCGTGGCACACATTGCGGCGATGAGCACCTCTGTATCCGCTTCCTCCATGCGCCTTATTCTGACGCACCCGTGCCTCGTGGCGATGTGTCCGGCGCTGTGGGCTCGGCGGAGACCCTGAACTTAGGCAGAGCCATCGAATGGTTCCCGGGGGCTACCTAGGTGTCTTGATCTCGCAGCGCCTTGGAGTTGCGGGCCGAACGGTGATCGAGCATCACCAGGGGTGCATCGAGGTGCTCGGCGAGAGCGACGTATGCGGCGTCGTAGCAAGTGATCGAACCACTAAGCCGCCGCGAGCGCGGCGACCAGAGCAGAAGAGTCGACGACAAGAACAGAAGTCAACGGCCGTCAGCGTCGCGTGCCGCGAGCACGTGTGTGGTCTCGATCCGCGCGCCTGTTGCGGCGACTCGAGCTCTGACGGCGTCGAGTACGTCGTTCGGGTGCGGACGTGAGGCCAGGTCTGTGAGCTCGGCCGACAGGTACTCCTGCAGCGAGCGTCCTGACCGGGCCGCCCGCGCGGCGAGCTGATCTCGTACCTGGGCGGGCACGTTGCGAACGGTGATGGCAACCATGCATGCATCTAACTGCACGGGGCTGGGGCTAATGGCGTATTAGCGCAGCACCGACCAGAGGTCCGTCTGGCTGAAGTCGTCCCCCTCGAGCAGCAGCGGTTCGCCCATTGCCACGGCCAGGGCGTGTGAGAAGCAGCCAGCGTAGTTGAGCTGCGCCGCATGGCCGCCGCTGCCAGTGCCGAAGTCTTGGTAGGCGGCGGCTCGGGAGCAGCGGATCCCAGTCGCGGCAGTAATCCGCCACGCCATCGACAAGAGCCTCGCGCCGGTGCACCGCCGTCGCGAGGCCGCCCTACGGTCGATCTTGGACGCGCCGCAGATGGAGGTGCCTCCCGCTGATGGTCTGCTCGACGAACTGGAGTTGCTGCGGGGGGGCGGCGTTGATTGTCGTCGACACGACCGTGCTCGTCTATGCGGTCGGAAGCCAGCACACTTATCGTGAGCCGAGCCGTTCGCTCATGCACGCGATCGGGTCTGGCGCCCTCCGAGCCACAATCACCGTCGAGGTGATCCAAGAGTTCGCCCATGTAAGGACGCGGCGGCGCGGAAGGGCGGATGCCCGCCGACTGGCCACCGCTTACGCCGACATACTCGCGCCCTTGGACGCCACGACCGAGCGCCATCTCCGGGCCGGGCTTGCCTGGTGGGACAGGCACGAAGCGATCGGCGCCTTCGACGCCGTTTTGGCGGCAGTCGCGCAGGATTTCGGCGCGTCCGCCCTGGTTTCGTCGGCTCGGGCCTTTGCCCGGATGACCGAGGTGACCCACGTGCTTCCAGACGAGCACGGAGTTGCCGCCCGCCTTTCTTGACGGCGATCTGTGCACACTTTCGTCGTCGCCGCGGGCCGCGAGAATTCTCAGCGCCTCGCCGTGACACGATCTGAGCATGGCCATTCCCAGTGCCCCGACCCACTCAACCGTTGCACCTGAGGCGATCGCCACTACGGAGTTGTTCGCGGTGGATGCCTACTGCCGCAGTTTCGACGCGGACGTCCTCGACGTTGACCGTGAAGGCAATCGCGTCCTGCTGTCGCGTACGGCGTTTTACCCCGGCGGCGGAGGCCAACCCTTCGACACCGGGACGCTCACCGGGCCGACCGGACCCATGACGGTCGAGAGAGTCAGGCGAGAGCCAACCGGCATCTGGCACTGGCTCGACGGCGGCATAAACCTCCCGGAACCGAGGACCCACATCCACGGCGAGCTCGACTGGGACCGTCGTCACCTCGTCATGCGCACCCACACCGCGCTGCACGTCTTGTGCGGAGTCATCTGGGAGGAGTTCCACATTCCCGTCACCGGCGGGAACATGGAGGTCGGAACGGGACGCCTCGACTTCCCCCTCGAAGCAATGTCGGCAGAGCTCGGCGCCCGCATCGAGGCTCGCATCAACGAAGAAGTCGCCGCCGCTCACGAGATCGTCGTCGAGTTCCTCGGGCGCGAGCTGGCCGACGCAGACCCTGCGCTCATCCGGACCGCCGCCAAACTCATCCCTCGCGAGATCGACCCGCTCCGGATCATCAACATCGTCGGACTCGACAAGCAGGCCGACGGCGGAACTCATGTCATGAGCACAGCCGAAGTCGGCACGGTCCGCGTGACTGGCACCGAGTCGAAAGGCAAAGGCAACAAGCGGATCCGCATTGCCCTTGAGGATTTGAACTCAGAGACGTGAAAGATCAGTCCTCGTGAGCTCGAAGGAGAGCGAAACCTGTGCCCTCGCTCTCGCCATACCGTCTATGCAGCTGACTCCATGAGCTGCCTGACGTGGGGATAGTCGTGCCGCTTTCGCGTCAACCAATGGAGCCGATGAGCGCCATATATGGTTTCGCCTGTGAGCCGCGGACGTTCAGACAAGCAACTCAAGCGTCAACGCCGTCAACGTAAAGAGCAGGGGCGCCGGTCACAGCGGAGCCGACACCTGGAAGTTGTTGATCGCCAGTCGGAAGAGCCGGACCTCATCGCCAGCATCGGTGCAGCCCTGTCTCAAGCGCACCCACTGCGGCTCATCGAACTTGTCAGTGCCTTGATGAACACTTTGGACACGCGCAACCTCCATCCCACCGAGCGACGGCCAGCAAAATCCGACGAGATGACGTTGGAGAGATTCCTCAACTCGTTCATTGAGATCGATCTCCCCGAGACGACGGCAGTGCTGACCGTGGCGTCGGTCATGCTGTCCGATGAGCTCCAGGCCGCACGGATGCGGCGCGCGGTGGCGTCGAGGCAACACGCGATGCCAGGGTGGCTCGGGAGGTTGAGTGGCACCACGTCATACCGCGCCGTGGAGATGGTGCATGTTCTCGGTGATGGAGACGACGTGATTCTCGGTGTGCGGCTGCCGACTGGCCATGAGATAAGCGCAGTCATCTACATCGACCACAACATGGGCGGCGTCGTCAAAGACGCCTTTGTCGTTGACGAGGAGATCGGCACGCTGATTGCGCTGATGCAGTTGCAGATCGGCGACCCGGACACGACCTGGACTGACCTTGATCTCGGCGACGCCCGAGCGCGTGTTGAAGAGGCTGTCGTCTACGGCGCCATCACCTTTCCGCCCTTCGAGACCGACACCTGGCCCATGAGCAGACCGTTGGTCGAATGGCTCGTGCGCGGCTTGCCGTCCGGCGGCAAGGGCTATGTGCGACCCGAGTGGAGCACTGGCGATATCGCGCAGTTGACGGAGGACTTCTTCTCGTCCGAATATGGCGTTGCGGTGGACAGCCCCTCGCACCGACACCTGATGCAGTCGATTTTGTGGTTCGGCACCGACTGGGGGCCTGGCGATCCACTGCGTTGGAGCCCCGTCAATGTCGAAATGCTGCTGAGCGACTGGATCCCGCGCAAGGTGTATGCCGAGGTAGCCGAGCTCACCACGGCACCCGACATGCTTCGGGCCTTCATCCGCTACTGCCATCAACGACAGGGCATCCGGCTGGCACTGACCACGGAAACGCTGGAGGCGGTTGACCTGTGGGAGCCTGAGTATCAGCGGATCATCCGATCGCCACGGGCACAAGGAGTAGACGCACTCTTCGAGGCTATGGACATGCCGATGCAGCGGGAAGCCGACGAGCCGGGCGCTCTCCTCGACCTGGACGCCGCGATGCTCGATTTCAACGAGTACATGCTGAGCGTTCTGTGCGAGTCTGTCGGTGGTGAAGAGACGCTACGAACGCTTGACGAAAGGCCGCTGCCCGACGAGGCGTTCGACTGGACGGGGATACCCGACGACGTCCACGACCGAGTAAGTGAGGTCCTGCGTCTCTGCGACTCGTGTTGTGAGCAGCTGTTGGACTCGGAGTTCCGCACCGCGTGTCGACGGTTCCTCGCCCGGGTCGCCGTTGGCGACCCGAACATCTTTCGACGGAGGGGCGCCACTCGAACCGCCGCAGCAGCGGTGTGCTGGGTCATTGGTCGAGCTAACAACCTGTTCGGCCCCGACCTGCTGGTCCGCGATCTCCTCGGTTTCTTCGAAGTATCCAGCGCATCTCAGCGCGCCTCCACGTTCCTGAGTGCCGCAGGGATCGACCCCTAACAAGACGGGGGCATCTCTCTTGCTTCATCGGAGCTGCTCGTCTCCAGTACGAGAAGCGCCATCCTCGCCCAATGGGACCACTATTCTGCCCAGCTCGGATGACATCGCGACATCTGGTGACCGGAGGTCCCGGCGACGGCGTCGCTGGCGCTCAGAACTCCTCGTGCGTCAGCGGATCGCCGCCCATGCGGTCACCGGAATCCAACGTGGCTAGCGAACCCATCTCCTCGTCGCTCAGCTCGAACGAGAACACGTCGAAGTTGCCAGCGATCCGCTCGCGGTTGGTCGAGTGCGGGATGGGTACGACGCCCGACTGCACATGCCAGCGCAACGCCACCTGACCGGAGTTGACGCCATGGTGCGTCGCGATCGACGTGACCGTGGAGCTGTCGAGTATCGGGCCCGCTAGCCGCAAGGGGCTCCAGGCTTGGGTCACGATGCCGCGCTCGGCATGGTAGGCGAGCTGTTCGGTTTGCGGCCACTCGAGGTGCCGCTCGATCTGGTTGACGGCCGGCAGGACCCCAGTCTCCCGCTCCAGCCGGTCGATGTGTTCGGGGTTGAAGTTCGAGACGCCGATCGAGCGGGTCAAGCCCTCGTCCCGCAGGGTGATGATGGTTTGCCAGCTTTCGACGTACTTGTCGATGCGGGGGAGCGGCCAATGGATCAGGTAGAGGTCGACATAGTCCAGGCC
>JACCZJ010000203.1 GCA_013696065.1 Nocardioidaceae bacterium | reverse complement strand
CCCCAGGGGAGTCCGAAGCAGCAGGCGATACGGCTGCGACCGGCGCAGTGTCCGAGACGGCATCTGCGGGTGAGACTCCAGTAAACACGCCTGCCGACGAGCCTGCCTCCGACGCTCCGGCTGACGCTGGCACGTCTGACGTGTCCGACACGCCTACCGACGAGCCTGCCTCCGACACTCCGGTAGCAGACGATAAGACCGAGGCCTGACCGTGCTCCCCGAGGCCCTCGACCATCTCGTGCGCGGCATCGTCAACAACCCAGACGATGTCGTGGTGAGCGCTAGGCAGCAACGTGGTCGCAATCCCCGATTCGCCGGTCGTGGGGAGACGCTCGAGGTTCGAGTCCACCCAGATGACCTCGGTCGTGTGATCGGACGCTCAGGGCGTACAGCGACGGCGTTGCGCACGGTGCTGCAAGCCCTCAGCGACCAAGACAACATCCGCATTGACATCGTCGACGTGGACCGTCGTCGCTGACGGTTCGCAAGACATGAGCAGCAACGCCGAAGGTGATGCCTTCGGCGTTGCTGTCTCTGACGCCGATCTGGAGTCGGCGAGGGTCGAGTTGCTTGTGGGCAAGATCGGCCGCGCGCATGGCATTCGCGGCGATGTCGCGATCGAGGTGCGAACCGACGAGCCCGAACGGCGCTTCGCCGACGGGACCACGTTCGACACGACTCGTGGGACGCTGCACCTCGCGTCCGCTAGGTGGCACGGTCAGCGCTTGCTCGCCACGTTTGTCGGCGTCGCCGACCGCAACGCTGCTGAGGCGCTGAGCGGAACCGAGTTGCGAGTCGACATCGGGGTCGACGAACGACCCGATGACCCCGAGGAGTTTTACGACCACCAGCTCATCGGGCTGACGGCCGTCACGGATGCGGGCGAAGTTGTCGGAGACGTGAGCGAGGTTCTGCACCTGCCCGGGCAGGAGGTGCTGGTCGTACGGCGAAACGGTGCCGAAGTGTTGATCCCCTTCGTCAGCGAGATCGTGCCGACGGTAGACATCTCTGCCAGCCGACTGGTCGTCGTCCTACCATTAGGTCTGCTCGACGAGGAATGACCCGATGCGCATCGACATCATCTCCATCTTTCCTGGCTACCTCGCCCCCCTGGAGCTGTCCTTGCTCGGGCGGGCACGACACGCTGGCCTGCTCGATATCCATACGCACGACCTGAGGCAATGGACACACGACCGGCATCACACCGTTGACGACACTCCCTACGGTGGCGGCGCAGGCATGGTGATGAAGGCCGAGCCCTGGGCGGAGGCCATCGACTCGATCGTCTCCGACGACGATGCCGCGGATCGCCTGAAACCGCTGTTGGTCATCCCCTCTCCGTCCGGGACACCGCTGACCCAACCGATCGCCGCGCGGCTGGCCGCCGAGCCGTGGTTGGTCTTTGCCTGCGGACGCTACGAGGGCATCGACCAGCGGGTGATCGACCACTACTCCTCGCAGCTGCGGGTCGAGGAGATCAGCATCGGAGACTTCGTGCTCAGTGGCGGCGAGGTAGCCGCCATGGTGATCGTGGAATCGGTAGCCCGATTGCTGCCGGGCTTCATGGGCAACGCCGCGTCGCTTACCGAGGAGTCCCATGCCCCGGGGGGGTTGCTCGAGTATCCCGTCTACACCAAGCCGGCGGTCTGGCGGGGAAGAGAGGTGCCCCCGGTCTTGCTGTCGGGAGACCACGCGAAGATCGCCCAGTGGCGCCACGACCAAGCCCTCCGCCGTACGGCGAAGCGACGGCCCGACCTGTTGCACAGTTCTGAAAGTGTGCAGCTCAGCGAGCTCGACACATCGCTCATGGTCACTCGCGGCCAGCGAGGCGACGCGCCTGAGCTGCTCTCGCTGCAACGCAGCTGCTGGGTCAGCGAGGCGCAACTCAATTCGGCCCTCGACCTGCCACCCCTCGTCGAGTCCCTCACCGACGTACGCAACGGGATCGAGGGTTGGACCACTTTCGTCGTGAGAGCTGAGGGACGGCTCGTCGGGTCGGTTCGAGCGCGACTTGATGATGGCGTATGGCGGATCGGCCGGCTCATGGTCGCGCCGGACTTCCAGGGGCGGGGACTGGGCAGGTGGCTGTTGGAACATATCGAGTCGCAGGCACCGCTTGAGGCGCGCGCTTTCGAGCTGTTCACCGGCTCGCGCAGCACTCGCAACCTCCGCCACTATCGCAAGGC
The DNA here is from genome assembly GCA_013696065.1 of Nocardioidaceae bacterium. GTDB lineage: Bacteria > Actinomycetota > Actinomycetes > Propionibacteriales > Nocardioidaceae > JACCZJ01. Next base: position 1,303 of record JACCZJ010000203.1, on the reverse strand, counting down.
GGGGTATCGGACGTCGGTGATTCCCCCATCAGAGCCGGGGATTGTGGTCTTGCGCAAACCGCGTCCGCGCTGACCGGCTCAAGCCGAGCCGATTTCTGCTCGGCGCGGCTCTGTGGCAAACTCATCCGTTGGTGTCACACCTTCCGAGATCACCTTCTCGGACGTTGGTTCTGCCGCAGGGGAGCCGAGGCGCGGGGTGTCGAGCATCCGACTGACGAAAACCACTACCCTAACGCGTGGGTGACCTGCGGCACTGACGAGGAAAGCGATCGACATGACCAACGCTATTGATGCGCTCGCAGCCAAGGCGCTGCGCGATGACGTGCCTGACTTCCGCGCCGGTGACACCTTGAAGGTGCACGTCAAGGTCGTCGAAGGTAATCGGTCGCGCATCCAGCTCTTCCAAGGCGTCTGCATTCGGGTGCAAGGTTCGGGCGTAGGCCGCACTTTCACGGTGCGGAAGGTCAGCTTTGGTGTCGGGGTCGAACGCACTTTCCCGTTGCACACCCCGATCATCGACAAGATCGAGGTCGCCACCAGAGGCGATGTGCGCCGCGCGAAGCTGTACTACCTGCGCAACCTGCGCGGCAAGGCCGCCAAGATCAAGGAAAAGCGCGAGGCTCCCGTCGCCCGCTGATAGTCACAGGTAGGCTCGCTAAGTGACTTCAGATCCCGGCGGCGACTCGTCCCCACCGCGATCAGACCCCCGCCATACAACCCCTCAGGGATCCAGCGAAGTCGCCGCCGCCAAATCCAAGAAGAAGGCCCTGCCGGTGTGGCAGGAAACCCTGTTGCTCGTGGCAACGGCAATCGTCTTGGCCTTGATCATCAAGACGTTTTTCCTACAGGCCTTTTACATTCCCTCGGTGTCCATGCGCGAGACGCTCGAAGTGAACGACCGCATCCTGGTGGAGAAGGTCTCCGGTTGGTTCGGCGAGGTCGAGCGGGGCGATGTGGTCGTCTTCGATGACCCGGCGCATTGGTTGGGTGTCGACGCCGGCGGAGAGCCCGACAATGCGGTCACAAAGACCCTATCGGCGGTCGGGCTCTATCCCACCGGAGGACATCTCGTCAAGCGGGTCATCGGAGTCGGCGGTGACACGATCGCCTGCTCCAAGGGAAAGATCGAAGTCAACGGCAGCCCGCTCGACGAGTCCGACTATGTGACGGTGCCCATCCAGTCATGCCAAGCCAGCTTCACCGTCGAGGTGCCTCCGAATCGCCTCTGGGTCATGGGCGACAACCGCGAGCAATCCGAGGACTCTCGTGCTCATCTAGGCGAGCCGGGTGGTGGCTTCATCCC
>JACCZJ010000162.1 GCA_013696065.1 Nocardioidaceae bacterium | reverse complement strand
GCAGACGGGGTGTCCCTGTCGCTCGCTGGGCTCGACTTCACAGTCGACCACACGCCGGGGCATACGCGCGGGTCGGTAGTTTTCCGGGCCGAATACGAGGGAACTGAAGACGTAGCCGAGGTCATGTTTTCCGGCGATCTGTTGTTTGCCGGCTCGATCGGCCGCACCGATCTGCCTGGTGGCGACCATCCCACGATGCTGCGCAGCTTGGCCACCAAGGTGTTGCCCCTCGATGACCAGATCGTGGTTTTGCCTGGGCACGGACCCCAGACCACGATCGGCCGTGAGCGCGTGAGCAACCCCTACCTGATCGACCTGCCTGACCCCGCAAACCTTGGCTCCTGACGAGCACCTTTGAGTGAGCACTGAGACAATCTGATGAGCAAGATCACGCCGTTGAGCGGCTTTCCCGAGCTGCTGCCGGCCCAGCGAAACGCCGAGGTGGCCATCGTCGAGCAGTTGCGCCGCGTCTTCGAACTACACGGCTACAACAGCATCGAGACCCGCGCCGTGGAACCGCTCGACCGGTTGCTCTCCAAGGGTGAGATCGACAACGAGGTCTACGTGTTGAGGCGCTTGCAGGCCGACGCCGAGGCGGCCGACGCCGGCATCGGGCTGCACTACGACCTGACCGTGCCGTTCGCACGCTATGTGCTGGAGAACGCGGGCAAGCTCGAGTTTCCGTTCCGGCGCCACCAGATCCAGAAGGCCTGGCGCGGTGAGCGGCCGCAAGAGGGCCGCTTCCGTGAGTTCACCCAGGCCGACATCGACGTGGTGTCTCGAGATGAGCTGCCCTTCCACTACGACGTCGAGGTCGCCCGGGTCATGTCGCAGGCGCTCGCAGCCCTGCCCTTGCCGGGTCTACGGATGCAGGTCAACAACCGCAAGCTGATCGAGGGTTTCTACCGTGGGCTCGGCATCAATGATCCTGGTGCGGTGATGCGCGTCGTCGACAAGCTCGACAAGCTGCCGGCAGACGCGTTGCTGGGCCAGATGGCACAGATCGGGCTGTCGGCTGCGCAGGCGCATTCATGTCTGGCACTCGCCCAGATCCGTGCCAGCGATAGCACCTTCGTCGAGGCTGTCCGCGACCTTGGTGTCTCCCACGACCTGCTCGATGTCGGTCTAGCGGAGCTCGCCGCGGTGCTCGAAGGCTGCCGCGACTTCAGCAACGAGCGCTTCACCATCGCAGCTGATCTGCGGATCGCCCGTGGCCTCGATTACTACACCGGCACAGTGTTCGAGACGGTCATGACGGGCTTTGAATCACTTGGCTCGGTGTGCTCCGGTGGACGGTATGACGCCTTGGCCACCGACGGGACCACCACATATCCCGGTGTCGGCGTGTCCTTCGGAGTTTCCCGTGCGCTGGTGCCACTCTTCCAACGCGACCTGCTGACCTCCACACGGTCGGTGCCGTCTGTGGTGCTGGTGGCCTTGGTCGACGACACGTCTCGCCAGGCCAGCGATGCCTTGGCCCAGCGGTTGCGAGCACGTGGAATACCCGCTGAGGTCGCAGCGACCGCGCAGAAATATGGCCGTCAGATCAGGTATGCCGAGCGGCGCGGGATTCCCTTCGTCTGGTTCCCTGGCGACGACGAGTCGAGCAACACCGTGAGGGACATTCGCAGCGGTGACCAGGTTGAGGCTCACCCAGATCAGTGGGTGCCGCCAAGCGCGGACCTGCGCCCACAAGTCGTCCGCGCTTGACACACCCAAGGAGCATCAAGTGATTCGCACCCACGACGCAGGGACTCTGCGCGCGCAACACGTCGGACAGACGGTGACGTTGGCCGGCTGGGTGGCGCGGCGTCGCGACCATGGCGGCGTCGCGTTCATCGATCTGCGGGACGGCAGCGGCGTATCGCAGGTCGTCATACGCGACGAAGAAGCCGCGCGGCCGCTGCGCTCTGAGTTCTGTGTGCGGGTCGCCGGCGAGGTGGCTGCCCGGCCGGCGGGCAACGCAAACGTTGCGTTGCCTACCGGTGAGATCGAGGTGATCGCGAATGAGGTGGAGGTGCTGAGTGAGTCGGCGGCGCTGCCTTTCCCGGTCGAGGAACACCACACCACAGCAGTCAACGAGGAAACCCGGCTCAAGTACCGCTACCTCGACCTGCGGCGCAGCGACATGCGAAAGAACGTGCGTATGCGGGCCGACGTGACGCGCATCATCCGCCAAGTGATGGCCGAGCACGACTTCATCGACATCGAGACGCCGTACTTGACTCGCTCGACACCTGAGGGGGCGCGGGACTTTCTGGTGCCAGTGCGACTGCAGCCTGGCTCGTGGTATGCGTTGCCACAGTCCCCGCAGCTTTTCAAGCAGCTGCTGATGGTGGCGGGTATGGAGCGCTACTTCCAGATCGCCCGGTGCTTTCGCGACGAGGACTCTCGGGCCGACAGGCAGCCGGAGTTCAGCCAGCTCGACGTCGAGCTGAGCTTTTGCACCCCTGAGGACGTGCAGGCGTTGATCGAGGGGCTGCTGGCTCGGCTGTGGCGCGAGCTACTCGGACACGAGGTGACGCTGCCCATCCCTCGGATGACGTATGCCGAGGCGATGCGACGTTTCGG
>JACCZJ010000143.1 GCA_013696065.1 Nocardioidaceae bacterium | reverse complement strand
GGTGGACACCGTTCAGGTGATCTACAACGCGTTCTCTCAGCAACCCGAGGAGCACCTTCTACCGGCCTGCCAGGAACATGGCGTAGGGGTCATCGTCCGCGTCTCCTTGGACGAGGGCGGGCTGACTGGTCGGATCACCGCCGACACGACTTTTCCAGAAGATGACTTCCGTAACACGTATTTCGGCGGCGATCGGCCCGCCCAAGTGGAGCAACGCGTGAACGCGTTGGTCGCCGACCTCGGAATCGAGCCGGACCAGCTCGCCGACATGGCGCTGCGGTACGTCCTCGACGAGCCCGCCGTTTCGACCGTGATCGCCGGCATGCGCAGCGTGCGCAACGTCGAGCGCAACGCCGCCACAAGTGACGGCGAGCGACTGACGCCCGAGCAACTCGAGGTGTTCACCAAGCATCGCTGGGAGCGCAACTTCTATCAGTCGGCTTAGCCAACTTGCCCTATTGGGAAAGGGGCGAGCCCGTCCGCGACGCCTGTTGTGCGACATAGCCCCCGCCTCCGCCGCCACCGTCCGGATCCCCGCAACCAGCCAGTCCCGCTGTCAGGAGTAGGAGCACAAGCGCCGCCGCAGTCCTGCGCGCCGTGGGCCGGCTCATCGGCGCAGCGTTGCTTGGCACAGGCACAATGACGTTCGGCATGGCGTTCTCCACTCCAGGGGCGAGGTACGGCGGGGGCGTTCAGATGGCGTTGCACCGGCCCCTGCTCGGCTCCACACTACGCCGAGCCCCAGGGTGGACACTGCTGTGTCTGGGTTGCGCGTGGCAGATTCAGCGGCTCACCGCCTAAACATTCGCATCGACCCATGGCAACAGATCGGGAATGGTAAAGTCACTGTCTGTAATGGGTATCCCACAGGGGTGCGCCGCCATAGTCGGGGACCGCGAGGAGCGGCTCTCAAAATGTCTCGGAGACACCGTGGAGAAGGCTGAGAAGCTGGCAGGCCTGTTGGTCGAGTTCGCTCAAACCGTGGGTGAGGGCTACCAGATCCAGGAGATCTTGGACCATCTGGTCGGGCGCATCGTCGACGTGCTGCCGGTAACGGGAGCCGGGGTGATGCTGATCGGGCTCGATGACGCGCTGCACTTCGTCGCCGCATCGAACGCCCCGATCCTCAAGATCCAGACTCTGCAGAACGAGCTCGGCGAGGGTCCGTGCCTGGAGGCGTACCGCACCGGTGAGGCGGTTTCTGTACCGGACCTTAGCGTCGATCAGAGATTCCCTCGCTTCTCAGCCCGAGCAAACGCCGCCGGCCTAGCCGCTGTATTCACCTTCCCCATGAGCTTGGACGGGCGTCGATTCGGTGCATTGGATCTTTACCGGGATCAAGTAGGAGGACTTGACTCTACGGACATGAAGTCAGCACAGATGCTTGCCGACGTCGCTTCGGCGTACATCTCCAACGCCCAGGCACGCGCTGATGCGGCGGAAAACATTGACCTGCTGCGCCAGCGCAGCCTCCACGACCCGCTCACTGGACTACCGAACCGCACGCTGCTCAAGGAACGCCTCGAGCAAGCTGTCGCCCGGGGCCGCCGCTCTCACCAGGTGTTCGCTGTGCTCGTCGTCGATATCGACCGCTTCAAGGCGGTGAACGACCAGTTCGGCCATCACATCGGGGATCGGCTTTTGGCGGCGGTGGCCGGTCGGCTGAAGGGAGTCTTGCGCGGTGGTGACACGGTGGCGCGATTGTCCGGTGACGAATTCGTGATCATATGCGAGGGTCTGGAAGGCGCCGAGTTGGCGGAACGTGTCGCCGAGAGAGTCGTCGGCGCTCTAGGGCCCGTGTTCGAGCTTGAGGGCGAGAGCCTGCAGGTGACAGCGAGTGTCGGTATCGCCTTCTGTGGCCCTGGCGAGGACGTGCCGGAAAGCCTGCTGCGAGATGCCGACTTCGCGATGTACCAAGCCAAGCAAGCCGGGGGAGGGCGACATCAGGTCGTCGTCCCGCTGCACGGCTCGCAGTGAACCGGAGAGGACGACGCGCTCAGGAGATCCGCGACGCCCTGGACGGCGGTGAGCTGCGGGTGGCATACCAGCCGGTGGTCGAACTCCACGGTGGACAGCTGACTGGGCTTGAGGCCCTGTTGCGTTGGCAGCACCCTGACCGCGGCTTGATGATGCCGAACGAGATTCTGCCCGTTGCCGAATCGACCGGCCTCATCTTGGGGATTGGCGAGTGGGTTCTGACCCAAGCGTGTCGCGACCTGCAGCAATGGCGACAGCTGTACGGGTCGGCCATCCCCCACGTCACCGTCAATGTCTCGCCCTTCCGGGTGATGGCTTCAGGCTTCCAGACGACCGTCGAGCGCGTGTTGCAGATGACCCGCACCGATCCTGCCGACATCTTCCTGGAAGTAACCGAGAGCACCCTCCTCGAGGACGGACCCCGCGCCAACTCTGTCCTACAGCAGATCAAGGACCTCGGGGTCGGCCTCATTCTGGATGACTTCGGAACCGGGTACTCATCGCTCAACTACCTTCGACGGTTTCCCTTCGACCTTCTCAAGATTGACCGGGCCTTCACCAAAAGTCTCGAAAGCGACGAGAGCACCCGCAAAATAGTCGCCGGCACGATCGACCTGGCGCACGTCTTGGAGCTGGAGGTGGTGGTGGAAGGTGTCGAGACTGCACGCCAGCTGACGCAGGTCATAGATTTAGGCACCGATCGAGCCCAGGGCTACTACCTCTGCCCCCCACTCCCTGCTGATCAGATCAAGCAGCGCATCCTCGAAACCGCCGCCGAAACCGGGCCCATCCGATTCCCACTCCCTGAACGCGCCACGGGCAACTGAATCCGAGCGGGAACGGGCCGCGGGAGAGGCGGGCCAACGAAGCAATCGCGGCGGCTGTCAGACTGTCGCTATGAATGCGTGGCTTGGCAGCGCTACGCCCCGCCGGTGAGCGACAGGAGTCCAGGCGGCTCCCTCGCCCTTGCGGCCACCGCAGGCGTGCTGATCGCGGCGATGGCGGTGATGGGATGGTGGCAATACACCGCGTACGACGACCAGCAGCGAAACGACGCCCGGACAGCATTGTCCCGCCCCCCTGTGGCACTCGACGAGGTGTTGGGGCCTGATGAGAGCTTCCCCGCGGCGGCCAGCTCCCGACCCGTCGAAGTTCGTGGCAGCTATAACGAAGCCGAGCAGTTCTATGTCGAAGCGCTGGCCGGATCGCCGCACACCTACGCCGTGGCCACCCCCTTCGAGACACAGTCGGGCTCAGCGGTCATCGTCATACGAGGTGCCAGTGAACAGCCGACGGCGCCCGCGCCCGGGGGGAAGGTGTGGCTTCAAGGCGTGCTCAACCCATCGGCGTCAGCCGGTCAGCCGCTGGACGAAGACCGCATCACCGACGGGGTGCGGATTCCCGCATTGTTGAGCGAGGTGAGCGCCGACCTGTATGCCGGCTACGTGGTGCTCACGGCCAGCTTGCCCGCCGAGCCACTGGACCGGGTCGAGCCACCTTTGCCGAACCCGTCACGGTGGGCCGGGATCCGGAACCTGCTCTACGCCGTGCAGTGGTGGGTG
>JACCZJ010000094.1 GCA_013696065.1 Nocardioidaceae bacterium | reverse complement strand
ACGGAGCGGTAGCGCGGAATGGCCGCGAGGGCCCGCTCGAATGCGACGGCCGTCAGCTCGGCCGCGTCGTCGTCGCTCGCGGTGCGCGTTCGGAGATAGCGGAAGACGCTGAGGCGATGCCGGCGGTAGAGGATGCCGAAGGCGTCCGGATCGGTCCGGGCGGCCAGGGCCAGCTCCTCGTCGCGCTCGGCCGGCGGGGCGCCAGGCTCGGCCAGGAGCAGCTCCGCGTCTTCCACCGATCCTCCGTTCCGCTGCCAAGCGTGCTCGTTCTGCATCGGTAACGCGTGAGCACGGAGAATCGGACACGCATGTCCCGAAATCGTCGGCTGACGCGTTCTCCGGATGACGGTCGTGAGGCCGGCTAGTTCTGGGAGGTCGAGTGGAGCTCACGTCGACGGATGGGCGAGTGTCGGAAGAGCGTCATGACGCCTCCCTCGACGACTCGCTCGCCATGGAAGCACGGATGAACGCGGAAGCGTTCGCGCCGCTGTACGAGCGACACACCGTGTCGGTGTATCGCTACCTGCGGGCACGAGGGGCGACGGAAACGGATGCGGCCGAGCTCACCGCGGTGACGTTCGAGCGCGCGATGCGCCACATCGATCGATACCGACCGGGCGGATCCGGATTCGCTCCTTGGCTCTTTCGGATCGCGCGCAATGCGTCGATCGACGCGAGCCGGCGGGCACACACCCGCTGGGTCGACCTGGATCGCCTCTCGCACCTGGTTGCGCCGGGGCCGTCCCCCGAGGAAACCGCGATCGCCAACGAAGAGCGTCGCTGGATCCTGGGCGTGGTCGCAAGGCTCCCGAGCATCCAGCGCGATGTGCTGGCGCTCCGGTTTGCGGCTGGCCTGTCCGGCCGCGAGATCGCGGCGGTCGTCGGCAAGAGCGAGGCGGCGACCAGAAAGATTCTCTCGCGATCACTCGCGACCCTTCAGGAGGCAGCAGGACATGACGAATGACTCGACCTATCCGGGCGTGGAAGCCGCCCTTCGGCAGGCCTTTCAGGTGGACATCCCCGCGGACAGGCGGACGGCCATCGCGCGTCGGGTCCGGACGGCAATCGGAGCCGAAACGGCACGGCGTTCGACCGGCCTCCCCCATCGCCGCTTCCTACTGCCATCCAGGCGATGGGTACTCGGACTGGCTGCAGCAGTGTTGGTGGGAGGAACGGTCGTCGGCGGCGAACGCCTCTTCGGTCAGCTCATCGCGGGCGCGCCGCTCCTCGAGGATGCGTGGGAACGAGGCACCGACATCGGTCAATCGGTGACTGATGGGGGGTACACGCTCGTGCTGGAGAAGGCTGCGGCAGGCAACGATCGACTGTGGGTCGCACTGTCCGTCGATGCCAGCGCGGATGAGGGCGCCGAGCTTGGGCGGATGCGGGTCATCGACGCGAACGGGGTCGTGATGGACGGCGGCACGGGAGCGGGCACGGGCGACATCCGTGGTACCTCCGCGATGCTGTTCGGCTTCGAAGTTCCCTCCGGGATCACGCCTGAGGGCCCCTACACGCTGGAGGTGACGAGCCTCACGACTGCCGACGGCGAGCTGCCCGGACGGTGGACGTTCAGCTTCGACGTGCCGCTGACTTCGGCGTCTGGCTGAGGTTGTTCCGGAGCGGCCGTTCGTGGGTCATTCCGGTGCCGGAAGCTCGACCGGCATCGGCGGTGAGCCGAGCTCGCTCCAACCGTATACGTAGACGAAGGTAGGCGCGGAGCCCGCATTGACACTGAATAGCATCATCGATAGCATCGCGCCATGCCAGACACGCTCAGCAGTTCGCCGAAGGCTTGTGCTCAGCGAACATCAGGGCGCGCTGCGCATACTCCTTCCGGTCAGGCAAGGCCACTGTCAGACCGTCTCGCGGCTGCAGGACTATCACCCGGCCCGGCCGGCCTACCGACGGTCAACCGGTCGGTCACGCTCGACGAGGATCTGGATCGCGAACTCGCGCTCCATTTTGCGAGAGGCGATCGCAGTCGGTTCCTGAACGCCGCCGCACGCGACGCGCTCGTCCGGCTCAGAGTTGCGGAGCGGCTCGCGCATCTCGAGGCTGAACGCGGGCCGATCAGCGGCGACATCCGGGCGGAGATTGCCGACCTGCCGCGCCCGAGCTAGTCGCCAAACTGGTCGGGGCGGGTCGAGGCGGACCGTGATCCTCGACTCCGACGGAGTCGTCAAGTACCTGCGTGGGGATCCTCGCGTCGACGCAATGATCGAGAGTGAGATCCTCCAGGCCGGTTCTCGCCTCGTCGTCCCTTCCGTGGTTCTGGTTGAAGCTGCGCGCGCGGGAATCACACGAGACCTCCTGGAGGACTTGGGCAAGGAAGTGCACGAGCTCGTCCCGGTCGATGTGGCGCGGGCTCACGAAGCCGCTGCGCTGCAGACCTACGCAGCTCGAGAGCTCACCCGCGACGTTGGCGTCATTGACGCCTTGGTCGCCGCCGAAGCCCTGCGAAGTACCCCCGCAATCGTTATCACGAGTGACCCGTCCGACATTCGCCTCCTCTGCGACTCGGATCCCGGCTCGGCCAAGCGCGTAGCCATCTGGAGGAGCTGACGGCGGAGCGGGTTCCCATCGTTCTGACGCGCAGCGGTCGAGCTCGCCGTCGTGATCGACCTAGTCGCCGGCCACGATGTCGATGCCGTCTGAGGGCAGGTCACGCCCGTCATAAGCTTCGAGGCGGACCTCAATGGACCAATGGAGCTCGACGAATCCGGGACGGGCATCGGCTGGATCAAAGTCCGGCGAATTCAGTGTCGGGTCGTATTCCGATGCGATCGTGACCGGGATCTCACAGGGGACGCCAACGTCGCAGTGAACGAGCAGATCCCTGCTGGTGGGCGGGCCACCGCCGACTCCGATCAGCTCGTCGGTGCCAACCGTGAAGTCGGTGCGGTGAGCATGCGGGTGGTCGCTTGCATCGATGGTCGCGGTTTGGATGAGCACCCGGCCAACCAAGGGGTACGCCAACGGCTTCTTCAGCACCTCGCCCGGGATGCGGATAACGGTCGAAACTGTGTCCCGCGGCCGGTCCGAGCTGACTCGAATCGTGCCCTCGCTCGCGGCCGTCACCGTCGACGGCTCGCCGTCGAAGGCGAGCTCCGAGTGATGCTGAAGCGACAGATCGATGTCCACCTCGCCTTCACCGACCTGACCGCTCGCGAAGAGATCGATGCCGAGCGTTGTCTCGACCACCTGCCCTGGTACCGGGCTCAGCAAACGGACAACTGCGGTGACCTCGTGTGCGCACGTTGTCCGACAACGCTCCGTCAGGTCCAAGCTCTGACCCAGGCCGAACATTTCTGGTTCCGTGTCGTCGATGAACTCCTGTGTCGGAGGATCGGGCATCAAGACGAGCAGGACGCCCTTGCTCGGTTCCTGGACGAGGTCCTCATCGGACGCGCCCTCCGACAACAGTGAACCCCTGAGCCCGATCTGGACCACGCCGCGGTCGCGGTTTGTTACGGAAAATGCCAGGTGGCGCACAGCCGCCGGTCGGTCGGCCGTCAACTGCAGCGTTTCCTCATAGCCCGTGCTGGAGTGCTTGGTGGCAGGAGAGGTTGCCATCGACGCCAAGCCGGCCACGATCAACATCGCCGTCGCGACTGGCCGCGTGCGCAGCCCTGGAGCCGAACGTCCGCGTGGCCCCTCGCGTTGCCCCGGAACTCGTGCCTGGACTCGCCGCTTCGTCGACTGCCCCTCTCCGATCCACCAGGCGACCGCCAGGGCCGGCAAAGCCACGAGATCATGCGGATCGGTGGTCGTGGAAGTCGGGATCATTGCCGCCCCTGAAATGGGGCCGAATGCAACGACCC
>JACCZJ010000041.1 GCA_013696065.1 Nocardioidaceae bacterium | reverse complement strand
GGCGACCGCCGCCGCCCCGTCGGGAGCATCCGCCACGGCCTGCGCCTCCCTGGCGTACTCCTTCTTGGAGCGGCCCGACAGCATCTCGAGCGAGGCGACCACGACCTCGGTCTTCCAATGTCGCTTGCGCCACTGTCAAGTTTGACCCATCCGTCCCACCACGGTCCGAGCTACTCCGCCGCGGAACTACTCGCGGCGATGGCGACGCTTAAGACGAGCAATGCCACGGCAGCGGCGAGCGGAACTGGCGACCAGCTGGGAATGGAGACGGCAGGATCTGACGCGGCGTTGAGCCACCTAGCCGCCTCGAAGGACGCCCAGACGCCGGCGAAGCTCCCGAGGACCATGCCGGCGTCCAGCCGGCGTCCCGACCCTAGGTAGCGCCAAGCCAGATACAGGACCGGAAGGGCGACGACGATGCCCACCGCGAGACCGAAGCCATACAGCCCAAGGCGAATCCAGAGCCACGCTGCCAGGCCACCGATTGCGAGGATGACGGCCCAGCGTCGCGCTTTCTCCCACCGTGCCATGAACTGACCATAACGCTCGCCAGCAAGATGTGGAGCACTGGGCCTTGGAACACTGGAAGTCCCGGTCCATCCGAAGGAGCTGAAACAGAGCAGATAACTCGGCCCGATTCGCTCCCCCGCCCACGCTCGGAAGCACAGCGCACCGACGGCCATGCTCCGAAGTCAGCTGCTCTATCCACTGAGCTACGGGCGCGCGATTCACGCTCAAACAGAGCGGAATGGTTGAGATCCTACCTCGCCATTGTCCATCGGGGTAAGTGCCGGCCCTCTGGATGGAACGTCGCGATCCACATGTGCGGCTCATTCGGTTTGGCCCTACGCCTCCACCCTCGCCACACGTCGCGTTGCGCGTTCCAACCTCGCGTAACGAACCGCGATTGCCGCCGCGCACTAACTTCCACTCAGCCGTTGTAGAACGGCGTGCGCGAGCGACTCAGCATCGCGGACATCACCGAATGCACGCGGGATCGTGACGATGATGAAGTAGGGTTCGGCGGAAAAGGCGAGCGACGAAAAGCAAGAACCGATGCCGTAGCAGTAGCCGAACTCAGAAGCTGGCACGCCGTCGGCCAGGTCGCCTGCCACAATCTCTGCATCGGGTGGGTATCCCTCGATCAGGTCCGCAACCAATCCTTCGCCTTCCGCGGTTGATGTCGACACCTGCCTGACCGACAATAAAACGACGCCAGCCCCGCCCCCAAAGAAGACGCAGTCCCGGACGTCGGCGATTGGCGCTGCGGTCAGGTGCTCGCTGGCGTCGTGGATGCTCTCGCCGGTGACCGCCTCCACGGTGGCGCTGTCGAGGAGAGCGCAAGGGTCGAATCCCGACTCGAGGACCGTGACTTCGAAGGCTGAGGAGGGCGAGGCCGCTGGACCGGTCGTGCATGCCGTGCAGACCGCTAAGGCCAGTAGTGACGCGTGGCGCAACCACCGCGCCATCGTCGCTTGGGAATCTGGCTCTCGCACCGTGCAACACGGGAGCCGCGCCGCTATGCTCACGCTAGGGACGGAAACTGAGGGACGTGATGCGCATTCTCGTCGTGCTGGCTCTTCTCCTGACGGCGTGCGGCGTCGCAACCACCTCTGACGGCGCGCCGCGGACTACCGCCACGCTGGCTCCTCGGGAGACGGCGGAGATGACGCCCACGGTCGTTGCAGACACATTCCGGGTAGGCGATGGTCGAGAGCTGTACATGCGCTGCGTTGGACAAGGATCGCCGACCATCATCCTTGAAGTTGGCGGCCAGGACGACTCCAACACCTGGGGTCCCGCCTACGGTCGTCCGTTCTTCGACCAGCTGCAGCAGGTCACCCGAACGTGTGCCTACGACCGCGCCAACATGGGGAGGAGTGACCCGGCGCCCGGGCCGCGTTACGCCCAGGACTCGGCGGACGATCTGGCCGCCCTCCTGGCCGCCGCGGAGATACCTGGGCCATACCTTCTGGTCGGCTCATCGTGGGGAGGAATCATCGTCGCCTCCTACGCCGCCGACCATCCCGATGACGTGGCTGGTTTGGTGCTCCTGGATGTCGCCTACCCGTCTACCGAACCTGGCATGGACGCGACCCAGGCGAATTTGCCGCCCGAGGAATGGGCTGCGATCGTGGCCGCTGAGAAATGGGACAACCCGGAGAACCTCGAGCACATGGACTATCGGGCCAGCATCGATCCCGTCGCCGCCAAGTTGGACCGCATTCCCGCGGTGCCGATCACTGCCGTCACGGCGACGCTAGCAACGGACTGTCCGCCCGAATGGCCCTGCGAGGAGATCCTCCGTGATGAGGCGGTCCTGCAGGCACAATGGGCGGAGCTATCGCCTCAAGCTCGGCAGGTGTTCGTGGATACGGGTCACCTCACCTGGGTAGACGACCCGGAGGCGATCGTCGAGATCATCGCCGACACCCTGAAGGCTGTAAGTAGCCCGCGATGAGGACAGGGTTCCGGTCGCTTGGCGCGCTGTACAGTTGGGCCTCGCAGCGAGGTCATCCGCTCAGCAATGCTTGCGCCGGCACGATTCCCAATCTGCTTCGTCCTGCTCCTTGCGGCATGCACGTCGGCCGTCACGTCGCCGGACCCGACGGTCGCGCCGAGACCGACATCTAGCGTCATTGCCATCCCGTCGGCCAGCGCCATGCCAAACGCAGACGCGCCGACGCTCGAGGGCTCCTTCGCCGTCGCCGACGATGGACGTGAGCTCGCCCTCCGGTGCTGGGGTGCGGGCGACCCGACAGTCTTTGTCGATGGTGGCTGCTGCGGGCCCGACGGGACCCTGCAGGGCCTGAGCGCGCAGTTCATCCGTCGAATAGCCGCATCGACCCGTATCTGCGCCTACGACCGCGCCGGGACGGGCCGCAGCGACCCGGCTCCCGAGGGCCGTCCGCGCACAGCCGATGACGTCATCGCCGATCTCCACACCCTGATCGAAGCCGCGGGCTTGGGAGGGCCGCTGGTGCTTGTCGGCGCATCCTTTGGCGGGATGATCGTGACCTACTATGCCGCGCGATATTCCGAGCAGGTGGCCGGCGTCGTGCTGCTCGACGTGCCGGCGCCGAGCGCCACCCTCACGCTGGAGGAGCACCCAGGTCTCGCATGGGATGACCCGGGCAACCCGGAACACCTGGACGTGATTCCAGGTTTCGAGAATCGGTTCGCGATTGAGCGCAATCCATTCGACGCGCCGCTGCTCGTCATCACCGCCACGGCAGGGCAGTCAGACGTCGAGGATCAACGCTTCTGGCTCGCCCTGAGCCCCAACGGCAGGCAGGTCGAGAT
>JACCZJ010000019.1 GCA_013696065.1 Nocardioidaceae bacterium | reverse complement strand
GGTCGTCGGCCACCATGACCAGCATCCTCGACGTTCTCGAGCGCCGCGGATGGATCCGGCGCGTCCCCAACCCGGAGGACCGGCGCAGCGTGCTGATCGAGATCAGCAAAGACGGATACGCCGTCGCCGACCGGTTCCTCCCCGGAGTCCGCAAGATCGAGCGAGCGGTCATGGGCGACCTGTCGACCAAGGAGCTGGCGGCGCTGATGAACATCCTCACCAAGATCCTCGAGAGCACCGCGCGCGTGTGCGCGGCCGAACCCATCCCACTCGAGGGACGCCGCAACCGACCGGCGCGGCCGAAGTAACCAATACCCGACAAGGGAGACGACATGAACAGTACCGAGCGCGCCGCAGAACACGGTCCGAACCCTGAGCAGATCCTCCAGATCGGCATGGGCTTCTGGGCGTCGAAGACCCTGCTCTCGGCCGTCGAGCTGGAGCTCTTCACCGTCTTGTCCGACACCGAACTCACCGGAGACGACATCTCCACCAAACTAGAGCTCCACGATCGCAGCCGCTTCGACTTCCTCGACGCCCTTGTCGCGCTCGGCGTGCTCCAGCGCGCCGGCAGCGGTCCTGGCGCCGTCTACTCGAACACGCCCGACACCGCGATCTTCCTCGACAAGACCTCGCCCGCCTACCTCGGCGGGATCCTCGAGATGGCCAACGCCCGACTCTACGGCTTCTGGGGGTCCCTCACCGAGGCGCTCCACACCGGCCAACCCCAGAACGAGATCAAGACGGGTGCGCCCGGTCTCTTCGAGGGCATCTACACAGACCCGGAGCGGCTGCGGGTGTTCCTCGACGGCATGCAGGGCATCCAGCTCGGCGCGTTCAACGCGCTCTGCGCGACCCTCGACCTCAGCGCGCACGGCCGGTTCTGCGACATCGGCGGTGGCAACGGCACACTCGCCGCGATGGTCGCTGCCGCCAATCCGCAACTTACGGGCGTGACCTTCGACCTCCCACCCGTAGCGCCGGTAGCGGAGGCGAACTTGGCCCGCCACGGTGTCGCCGACCGCGTCGCCGTCGACATCGGCGACTTCTTCGTCGACGACTTCCCGCCGGCCGACGTCTACTTCATGGGCAACATCCTTCACGACTGGAGCGAAGCCGAGAAGCAGACGCTCCTCGACAAGGCCTACGCGGGGCTGCCCTCGGGCGGAGTGCTCGTCGCGATCGAAAACGTTATCGACGACGACCGCCGCACCAACGCCTTCGGGCTGCTGATGTCGCTGAACATGCTCATCGAGCTGCCAGCCGGCTTCGACTACACCGGCGCCCAGTTCGACCGGTGGGCTCGCACCGCGGGCTTCACACGAACAGAGATACGCCACCTCGCCGGCCCCACCAGCGCCGCCATCGCCCACAAAGGCTGAGCGAGACCGCATGGAGCGTGCCTGCTGCGTGCCCCATCGATGGGCACGCAGATGGCCGCGGCCGGACGGCCCGGACCAGTACAGGGGCCCGACCGGCGGCAATGCACCGGCACGGACGCACACGTACGCCCCGCCACAGTTTCCCGAGCTGAGAACGCGAGTGCGATTCTCATCGCCCAACCAGGCGGAGACCGATCCCACGGACATCCGCTCATGCCGCCGGTAGCGCGTCTCCGAGCCGGCCCTCACAACGGCTCGTCGTCATCGTCGAACGTCGAGCAATGCCAGTGATGCGTGGCACGGAATTATCGAACTGTCCGGCCCCCCGACTCACAGTTTTTCGGTCCAGTTGGGTCTGCTGCCGCTTCGGTTGACCTCTCTTGCGAGGGCCGCGCTCAGCTCGGCAATCGCTCGAGGTGCCCTCGGAGTGTTGATCGACCAGGGACATCAACTGGCGGACCGAGGTCTCGGAGGCTGAGCGTCGGGGGAGCCGTGGCGGGTACGACCGAAGCTGACCGCAGCCCTGTCGGAGACACCGCCGGGTGTGAGCTGTACCTTCGGGGCCGCGAGTAACGGCAACTTGAGCGCGGTGATTTGCCGGCAGTGACCCTTGGTGCCCTTTGGCTATTCCACGACCACGCTCAGCCCGCGGCGCAATTGAGGCGAATGCAATGCCGTCGATACGGGTCTTCTCTGCACGCCCGGGGCGTTTGTGCTGGTCAAAGGCTTGGAGCGGGTGACCGGGATCGAACCGGCATGGCCAGCTTGGAAGGGAGGAGTTTGGCTGGTCGTGTCGAGGTCGTTGACCTGGGCCCCTGGTGTTGGGGGTTGGTGCTGCACACCTCCTTGTGGAGGCCTCGTGGAAGTAGCAGGGGTCTGCCACGGACATCAAGGAGGACCCAGTGAACAGCCACCTCACGACTCACGCTCCGGATGAGGACGGTCAGTTCGGCGGCCCGTCGCCCGTTCGGGATGACCAGCCTG
>JACCZJ010000017.1 GCA_013696065.1 Nocardioidaceae bacterium | reverse complement strand
CATGTCGTTTTTCCATTCAACCGTGGCTTCGACGTCTGCAGCGACAGCTACTCCTGAAACGACTCTCGATACTGCCTGACGCAACCGCTTCGCCAACACCGGGTCGGCGGTGCGGATGGTTCCCGTCAGTTCCGCCGTCGGTGCGACGATGCTTTGTGAGCGACCGCTCGCAAAGGTGCCTACATTGACGGCCGCCCGGCCTCCTGGGTCCACCTCGCGCCCCAACAACTGGTTCAAGTGGACCACGATCGAACTCGCCGCTAGCAGTGCGTCGCGACCCTTACTCGGTGTGGCCGCGTGAGCCCCAGTCCCGTGAACCACAATTCGGAAGGCGCTCTTGGCAGCCATCGCGATCTCGCTGTCCACCCCGATGGTCCCCGCCTGCAAAGCCGGCCAACAATGCAGGCCGAGCACCACGTCGACATCGTCCAACAGTCCCGTGTCGACCATGGCTTGCCCCCCACTCTCCTCACCAAAGGGGATCTCCTCGGCCGGCTGGAATACAAAGGTCACGGCTCCGGCCGAAGCTGGGCGCTCGGCCAGCACTTCGGCGACTCCCAAGACCACAGTGGTGTGCACGTCATGGCCACAGGCATGGGTGATGCCTTCGTTGGCCGACGCGTAGCTCACGGACTTCAGGTCGTCGGTCGGAAGCGCATCCATGTCTGCTCGCAGGAGGACATGTGGCCCTCGCCCCGCGCCCGGCAAGCGTGCCAGCACTCCGGTCTTTGCCCGTCCAGTCTCGACCTCCAGACCCAGCCCTTGAAGGCGTTCTGCGACGCGCTGAGCCGTTCGTACCTCCTGGAAGCGCAGTTCTGGGTGCCGGTGCAGATCGCGTCTGAACTCGCGGAGCGAGCCCGAGAGTTGTACGCCTATGTCGTCTCGCCGCACATCAACACGTCCTAAATTGGACCGAAATAACTGCGACAAGCGTGCCGGGCTTCGCCGGCCATGTCAAGGGGAAGTCTCCGATCGGCTTGGCACCAGCCGATCAAGGTCGACGCGGTAAACCCGGCGAGGGCGACCTGCCCCCGGCGAACCGTCCACTCCACGGACAGTGGCGATTCCTGCATGTTCAAGGCGGGAGAGCAGCCGCAAGGCAGACCGGGGCTCGACGCCATAGGCCTGGGCGAGTTCTGAGACAGTAAAAGACTCGGCATCAAGATCGCGCAGTGCGACTGCAAGCCGAGCCAACGTGAGAGACCGAAGACCCACACCCCGCGCATGGGCGAGCATCTGATCATCCGTCTCCCTGAGCCTATAGCTCATGGCACCCTGCGCTTCGATTCCGATGACTGACCCATCAGCTAAGACAGTGGCAAGGCCGCGACCGGGTCTACTCAACTGCAACGCCCGGCGGGCGTTGTCCTCCGCATCAGCCGGCGTAGCACCTACCCCGAAGCCAGCCGCCCAGTCGGACGGGATGCCAGTGTCGCCGGAACGAAGCAGTGCCTCCAGGACTCCATACGTCGTGTGGATGCACCAGATGCCATCCGGAGTCCGTCGAAGAGCCCCGCGAAGCCGCTGCGCGTAGCCCTCAAGGTCGGGCACACCTACGCTGCTTCGCCCGGACTTCGCAGGGCGGAGTAGAACCACTGACGCCTTGGATCCCTCTGCCTCGTATTTACGGACCGTGAGCGAGGCCCGGGTGATAGCGTGGTGCAGAGTCGACCGGGTGTGCTCAATCCCTCTGACAGGGATGCCCAGCTCGAGTAATCCTTGACCGACAGCTCCAAGGCAGGTCAGGCTCAGCACTGCCCTCCCACTTCGCTGGGCCGCGACGTGGGAGCCGATGACCTCGTCAGTGTCGCGCAGTGCACCAGTCGCAGTGTCCAGACTGAGAACTTGGACAGGGGCGTCCAAGCCCAAGTCCTGACAAACCTCTTCGACGACAGACCGGTCGATCGTGTCTACGACAAAGGCGGGCACAATGCCTCCGCTGCTGCGCATGACGAGCGCCAAGGTTCGATAGAGATCGATTGCCGAGTGCGGCACGAAGTCGAGCGTGGCGTGCAAGCTAGGACCCAGCGCCAGTGCCATGGCATACGGCGCGCGGCCGGTGAACAGCAGAACCCGGCATAGACCATCCAAATCCCGTGCGATGGCAGGAACTTCATCGATGGAGGCATAGG
>JACCZJ010000487.1 GCA_013696065.1 Nocardioidaceae bacterium | reverse complement strand
AAGGCAGACCAGGTATGGCTACTGCCTCACAACCAGGCGTACTCCCCCATCGACGGAACCCACGCCTCCATCCTGGGCAAGGTGGTCACGGTGATGCGCAAGCTCTGATCGCCGCTATCCATCAGGTGGTGAGACGTCGCCCAAACGACGCACTCCTGAGGGCCCGTCAAGGTCTCGGGCTTAGGCTCAGGCAAGCCCACACATCAGGCACTGAGGCGGGCGAGGGCCGCCCGGGCGACATTCCCGTTAAACGTAGTCCACATCGCTGGAAGGGACGCCCGCAAGAAGCCGCCATAGCGCGCGGTCGCCAATCGAGGATCCAGAATCGCGACGACCCCTCGGTCGGCCTTGGTCCGGATCAGACGCCCGCTCCCCTGAGCCAACAAAAGCGCAGCGTGTGTCGCCGACACCGCCATAAAGCCGTTCGAGCCAACTTTGTCAGCTGCGCGGGCCCGGGCTGACATCAACGGGTCGTCGGGTCGTGGGAACGGGATCCTATCGATGATCACGAGCTGACAGGTGGGTCCTGGCACGTCAAGTCCCTGCCACAGCGACAAGGTGCCGAACAAGCTGACCGCCGGGTTGGCGATGAACTCTGCTTGGAGGTGTGACAGCTGGCCATCGCCTTGACACAGGATCGGCATGTGGGGCAACGCCTCCCGCACCGCCTGTGCGGCGGCTTCAGCGGCTCGCCGCGACGAGAACAACCCCAAGGTGCGGCCGTTGGCTGCCCCGATCAGCCCCTGGATCTCCTCGAGCTGAGCAGAGCCAATTCGGTCGCGTCCAGGAGTAGGCAGGTGCCGGGCGATATACAGAATCGATTGGCGTTGGTAGTCAAACGGGGACCCGACATCGATGCCGCGCCACCCGAGCACCTCCGGTACGCCGGGGTCGCCCGGGTCGTCCGACCGCTCTCCGGACTTGGCATCCACGTCCACGGCGGCCATGGCCGACACCTCGTGGGGAGTGTCGATCGAATGATCGGCTCGCTCAGACTCCTTGAGTCCGATCGCTGTGGCCATCGCCGTGAAGTCGCCGCCCAGCTTCAAGGTGGCCGAGGTAAAGATCACGGTCTTGTCGCTCAACAGCTTGCCGCGCAGCTGGCCCCACACCTGCAAAGGTGCCACACAGAGGTGGCTGCCTCCCCCGGTTCGTTCCCGCTCGGCTATCCACGTGACATCGGACTCATCGTGAGCGGCCAGCCGCTCCGCAACCTTGCGTATCTCGTCGACCATCCCACGGGCTTGTTGGCGAGCGGCGTTGGCATCTGAATCGCTCGACTCCTTGGGGAAAGCCGAAAACGCCGCCCGTGCCGCGTTTCGAGTCATCGACAACGCTGCCGCGAGCGCATCGGGCGGGCTGTCGATGCGACCTGGCTCCATGTCGTCAATGGCGGCACGCAACGCATCGGCGGACTCGCCAAGCTCATCCGCTTCGCCATCATCGAGGAAGTTCCGAGCTCGACGCGCAGCGCGCTCGATCGCCGCCACGGTCAATTCGTCGGTGGCGGCCTGCGTGACCCGAGACGCGAGCTCGTGCGCCTCATCGACCACCACAACGTGATACTCGGGAATCATCGGGACCCCCTCGATCGCGTCGATCGCGAGCAGGGAGTGGTTGGTCACGATCAGGCGTGAAGCCATCGCCCGTTCGCGGGCGCGCTCGGCGAAACACTCAACGCCATACGGGCACTTGACGGCACCGAGGCACTCACGGTGACTGACTGAGACCTGGTGCCACACACGATCTGTATGCGGCGGCGCGCTATCGCGATCTCCGACTCCGCCCGCCTTCGACTCGGCCTCGGCCCACTCGCGCAACGCGACCACCTCAGCACCCATGCTGCCGGTCGGCAACTCGACCAAGGTGCCTTGGTCGTCGGGCACGCCGTCGCGCGCACGATGTAGACATGCATAGTTGCTGCGTCCCTTGAGCACGGCGTATGACGGCCGGGACCCAAGGACGTCAGCGGCGGCATCCAGCAGCGCAGGGATGTCACGCTCGACCAGCTGATGCTGCAGTGCCAACGTTGCAGTGGCCACCACGACCCGGTCACGGTGCAGCACTGCAGGCACCAGATAACCAAGCGACTTGCCGGTGCCCGTGCCCGCCTGCACCAACAGGTGCTGACCGGTCTGCATCGCCGAGCGGACGGCCCTGGCCATCTCGAGCTGGCCAGGTCGGTCCTCTCCACCGACGTTGGAGACCGCCACGCCGAGCACTTCGGTGAGTGAGGGATGAGGGGCGGTCGCCGCTACGTCGCCATCTCGGGGGTCAACACCTCGAGGCCGTGGTGGGCGCTCGCTGGCGGTCTGGGCAGGCATCCCCCTGAGGCTACCCAACCGGCAGGTCAAGGCGGGCAGCCGATCCACAGACCCCCATGTCGGACGGCGCCAGGGACCTCCTCTGTTAACTCAGCTCGATACGGCCGTGACTGCGTACTCGGCCAACTCGTCGGCCAAGCCCGCGTTGACACGCGCTCGAACTCGAGAACCCTCGCCGACGTGTTCGACGGACAGCAGCTCCCCGTGTTCGTGGATCTTATTCAGCAGATCGCCTCGCCCGTAGGGCAAGAGCGCATCCACCTCGAACATCGGGCGCGGCAGATCAGCCTCGATCGAACTGAGTACGTCGTCGATGCCCTCACCGGTGCGCGCCGACACGACGACCGCGTGGGGCTCTCGCGCCAGCAGCCGAGCGATCACCAATGGGTCTGCCGCGTCGGACTTGTTGATCACGATCAACTCAGGGACATGGTCAGCGCCGATCTCGGCGAACACCTCACGAACCGCTGCGATTTGGCCCTCCGGATCGGCATGCGAGCCATCCACCACATGCACCACCACGTCCGCCTCGGCCACCTCTTCGAGGGTTGAGCGGAACGCCTCGACCAGCTGGTGGGGCAGGTGACGCACGAAGCCGACGGTGTCCGACAACGTGTAGATACGGCCATCGGTCGTCGTGGTGCGCCGCGTGGTGGGGTCGAGGGTGGCAAACAAAGAGTCCTCTACCAGCACGCCAGCGCCGGTGAGGCGGTTGAGCAGCGACGACTTGCCGGCATTGGTGTAGCCCGAGATCGCCACTGACGGGACCTGTCGTCGTACCCGCTCTGCCTTCTTGGTCACCCGCGAGGTCCGCATGTGCTTGAGCTCGCGACGCAACTTCGCTATCCGTGTGGTGATCCGGCGGCGGTCGGTCTCGAGCTTGGTCTCACCGGGACCACGACCACCGATACCACCACCCTGCACCCCGACCCGGCCACCGGCTTGCCGGGAGAGATTGCCTCCCCACCCACGCAGGCGTTGTTTGAGATAGTCGAGCTGAGCGAGCTCGACCTGCGCCTTGCCCTCCTTGGAGCGGGCGTGCTGGGCGAAGATGTCGAGGATCAGCGCCGTACGATCGACGACCTTGACCTTGACCCGGTCCTCGAGGTTGCGTAGCTGTGACGGGCTCAGCTCTCCGTCGCAGATCACCGTGTCGGCGCCTGTCTCGGCGACAACCACGCGGAGATGGTCGACCTTGCCCGGCCCGATGTATGTCGCTGGATCAGGCTTTTGCCGCCGCTGCGAAAGCGCGTCCAGCACGACGGAGCCGGCCGTCTCGGCCAGTAGTTTCAGCTCAGCCAGCGAGTTGTCGGCGTCCTCGACAGTGCCCTCAGTCCACACCCCCACGAGCACCACTCGCTCCAGCCTCAACTGGCGATACTCGACCTCAGTAACGTCCTCGAGCTCGGTCGACAGGCCAGCCACACGCCGCAGCGCATGCCGCTCCTCAAGCTGGTACTCGCCCTGGTCGTAGTCGCCCTGGTCGTAATCGCCCTGGTCAAAGGAACTCTCGCCTAAGGAGCCCTCGCCGGCGGTTTCCGAGTCGAGGCCATCGCCAAGCCGGTCATCGGCTTCGTCGCCCGCTAGGCCGTCGATCGCGGTCTTGACCAGGGCCTCGTCGAAGAAAGAGTCGTCACGCAACTCGATGTCGGAGCTCTGGCGGGTGTGAGGGTAGGGATCAGTAATGGTGGCGTCGTCATCGTACTCAGGTCGATTCGCTGTCATCGTCCCTCCACTCTACGACGCCAGACGCTGCGCCACGAGCCGATTTCCAGCCCCACGACTGCCTCACCAGACAGGCCTAAGGAGGCGGCTGACCTCTCAACGGGAGGCGAATGACCTCTCAACGGGAGGCGGCTGACCTCTCAACGGGAGGCGAGTGACCTCTCAACGAGGGAGGGGGTGGGGGTGTGGGGATGACATGAGGTCAGGCTGTCCAGGTTCCTTCGGCGACGAGGAGGGCGGGGCCCTTGAGATGGGCGTGCTGGTCGGCTTCGAGGCTGACCGTCAGCACTCCGCCTGGGACCTCGATCGTGTACGACAGCGGGGCCGCGTGGCCGTCCCCCTCCGCCATGACCGCCGCCACCGCGCAGGCGCCGGTGCCGCACGACGACGTCTCGCCCACGCCGCGTTCGAACACCCGCATCGCGACATGCCCGCCGCCGCGACGCTCGACAAACTCGATGTTGACCCCGTCCGGGAACTCGACGCCACAGAAGAACGGCGAGTCGTGCAACTCCCCCACCTGGTCGAGCGAATCCACCGTAACCACCAAATGCGGGTTGCCGACGTCGACGCTCACCGCCTCAAACGCCCTGCTCGAGACACTGACCACCCCCGCGCCTCCAAGGCTCGGCACACCCATGTCGACACTGATCTCACCGTCGTCGCAGAAGGTGACCTGCTTCAGGCCATCGCGGGTGTCAACTTCCAGCGGCTTGGCGGGGTCGACGAGACCCGCCTCGGCTAAATAGCGGGCGAAAACCCGTACGCCATTCCCGCACATCTGAGACACCGACCCGTCGGCGTTGCGGTAGTCCATGAACCAGGGCACCTCCGGGCCACTGCGCATCACCCTCAACACTCCATCGGCCCCGATACCACCGCGCCGGTCACACAATGCGATCACGACTTCGGACTCCAGGGCACCGTGCAGGGACCCGTCGAGATCCGGGAGCACCACGAAGTCGTTGTGGGTGCCATGGCCTTTGACGAAAGGGAAACTCACGCTCTCGATCGTACGGCGCCGAGTGCGCGGATTGTGAGCTCAGGACCGAAGGGCGGCAAGCGCCTGGCCCACCAAATCAGGACTGTCGGGTGGCAGCCAGTGGATACGTGGGTCACGCTTGAACCACGTCGTTTGGCTTCTCGCGAACTTCCGGGTCCCCGTCACCGTCTCTGCTCGCGCGTGGTCCTCGCTGCAGTCTCCAGCCAAGAAGCGCAGGATCTGACGGTAGCCAAGCGCCCGGCTCGCTGTCCTCCCCTCGCGTAGACCGCGATGCTCAAGGCGCCGCACCTCATCTACGAAACCGTGCGCCCACATCTGCTCGACACGGAGCTCGATTCGTTCGTCTAGCACCGCACGAGGAACATCGATCCCGATCTGGACGACGTTGTCAAAGGCGTAGACGTGGTCGGGCAAGCTCGCCCGGAACGGTTCACCGGTCAGCTCGATGACTTCGAGTGCCCGTACGACCCTCCTCTCGTTGCCGGGCAAGATCGAGGTCGCCGCCGCCGGGTCGCGCTCTTGCAACCGCGCGAACAGAGCCGCCGCACCCCGCTGAGCCAGGTCGGACTCGATGCGCTGACGAATCATCGGGTCGGTTCCGGGGAAGTCGAACTCGTCGAGCACGGCGCGCAGGTAGAGAGCCGATCCACCGACCAGTATGGGAGTTACCCCGCGGGAGCGGCAGTCACTGATGGCCTCACGAGCCCAGCCTTGGAACTCGGCCACCGTCGCGGGTTCGCCGACATCGAGGACGTCGAGTAGGTGATGGGGGACTCCATGCCGCTGACCCGGCAACAACTTGGCGGTGCCGATGTCCATGCCGCGGTAGAGCTGCATCGAATCGCCGTTGACGACCTCACCGCCCAATTCCAGAGCAAGCTCGACCGCCACGCCGCTCTTGCCGGCAGCGGTCGGACCAACTACGGCGACGACAGGAGGGTCAGGCATGAGCTCCCGCTACCGGGGTGTGCGCTCGGAGTCGAGCCACGTTGCTATCAATCTGGTGAAATCGATCCCCGTCTGGGCATTGAGCCACCTCGTGAAAATTTCGCGATCCACAGTCTCGCCCTCATGCTGAGCGGGCCAAGCCTTGACGATCTCCTCGAAGGTGGCATCGCCTAACCGTTGGCGGATCCGGTCCAGCATCAGCGCCGGCCCTAGGTACACATTGACGTCGCCAAACGACTCAGGGTCGTAGTCGCCTGGGGGTCCTGAAGTGCGCCGAGACGCTAGGTCGAACAGCCGCCAGCTGTCGATGCCGCCGCCATACTGGGTGCGGCCCGTGTCGGTTTCGAACCACTGCTGCAGGTACATGGCCCAACCCTCGTTGAGCCACATCCCCTGCCAGTCACGAGGCGTCACGCTGTCACCGAACCACTGGTGAGACAGCTCATGCAGCACCACGGCGTCGGGGCGCCCCGCCGCTCCACGACTGATGGTGACCAGAGTCTGGGTCTCCATGGCGCTGGAGCCACCCACGATCAGGAATCCCAAGCTGGAGAAGGGATAGTCACCGATATGCTCCTCAGCCCACTCGAACGAGTCGCTTCCGTCCCTCGTGAGCGAAGGGAGCAGGTGCTCGTCTCGTGGCATGAGCCAGTAGGAGATCTCCATGCCACTGGGCGTGGTCTTCACATGCTCGGTGTAGGGCCCGATCGCGATGGTCACCAGGTAAGACGCTGCTGGCTCATCGAGGTGCCACGTGTTGGTGACGGCGTCACCCGCACCCTCACTGGACTCCAAGACTCCGTTGAAGACACCGACATCGCCGTCGTACGCCGTGACGGCCGCGTCATAGAGAGCCTTGTCGGAGGGATGATCGTTGACCGGATACCACGTGAAGGCGCCATACGGCTCCTGGAACGTGTAGACGGAGCCATCGTCATCGACATTCCATCCCAACCCGCCCGTCATGTCAGATCGGGCGCTGGGCGCCGGAGTGGGCTCAGGGACGCCAGCATAGGGAATCACCAAGGTATGGGTTTGTCCAGGCATCAGGGCACCGGTCTCGAACGTGATGCCGTCGTCGACCTGCTCGTGCCCGATCGGCTCACCGTCGAGGCTGACCTGATCCACCACCAGCGCGCTTGCAAGATCAAGGCGCACCGAACTGGTGTCCTCGGTCGCCTGGAATGTCACGGTGGTCTCACCGTTGAGCCGCGCCCCGTCCCAGTCGAGTGCGAGTAGGTAATGCAGTACGTCGACCTCCGGGTTGCTCATCTCCGGGTAGTAGGGGTCCTCCGCCGGCTCCGACTCGGCCACCGCTAAGACGTCCAGCTCAGGCACCTCAGCCTGCCCGGCTGTGGGCTCCTCTCCAGAGGGACTTGGCGGTTGGCTTGTGGCGGTGTCTGCCGGTGGAGTGGGCGACGCCGAGCTCACCGGCTCGCCGGGCGAGACCGAGCCGGTCGGCTCCGCCGGCGATGAGGTTTCTGCGTCACCCGGCGACGAGCTCGGTGCGTCCGTGACCACCTCGGCTGCGCTCGAACATCCCACCACCCCCACCACCAAGAGCAGCGCCGTCGTGGTCGTGGCCCTTCGACCCAGCCAGCGGGTGCGAGACCTATTCCTCGGAGTGAAGGCCGAGCCAGTCCAACCCGGTCCCTCGACGGGATGCGGGCGGCCGAAGGAGGTTCTTCGCATGACAGAAAGCCTACGCAACCGCAGGGACACCGGCGCTCGTCGTCCACAACCTGCCCGATGTCGTCAACCCCGGAGCGGGACCGGTCGGGGTTTAAAC
>JACCZJ010000457.1 GCA_013696065.1 Nocardioidaceae bacterium | reverse complement strand
CGTGGCAAGGTCCACCACTGCGGGTACGCCCGTGAAGTCCTGCATGATCACCCGGGCTGGGCTGAACTGGATCTCTGTGGCGGGGTGAGCGTCCGCGTCCCAGCACGCCAGTGCACGGACGTCGTCGGCGGTGATGTCTTGTCCGTCTTCGGTGCGCAGGAGATTTTCGAGCAGGATTTTCAGGCTGTACGGCAGGGAGGCCACGTCACCGTCGTCGACGGCGGCCAGCCGATAGATTTCGTATGACGCTCCCCCAACCTCGAGGACGTCCTTGGCTCCGAAACTGTCCACTGTGCTCATGGGAGATCTCCTTCACGCATCCGGCATCTGCTGCCCTTATCTTCGCGCACTGGCGGCAACCTCGCAGAGCGGGTGCCCTTACCAATTTATATCGCTATCAAGATACACGACGCCGAGATGACTACCCGAGTCATCCCCCGCGCAGGCGGCGGCAGAGACGAGCGCCGGCTTCACGAGACGGCTGCTGGACCATGACGCCGCCCTTTCCGTGAGCGAGAGGGCGCCTCGTCGCCCAAAACAGCCTCAAGGCGTTTGACGAGACCAGCTTTGTGGCGAGCTACGTCGTCGCCTCCCCGCCCAGGATCAGCCGGCTCACCGCTCCGCACACCAAGCCGCCTCTCTTCGCGAGCGACCAGCCGAGACACACTCCTTGCCAGCTGATCCGCCCCGATCCGCTGGTCGGCGAGGATCTCCCCCATCCCCGCCAAGCCGTAGAGGGCGACGGCCAACAGCTCACTGTCTGAGGAATGTCCTGGATCCGTGGATGATCCGTAAGCCTCGACTCTGGGCACCAGGTCGCCGAGGTCTCCGACCACCTTGATAGGCAGGCCTCGCAGCCGATCCACCATCGCACTAGCAGCTCGGCGCACTGCGTCGTGCTGGCTCTGCGTGAGGCCGATCGACGGCTCTCGGTCGGCTCTACCTTCAAGCACTCGGCGAGCAAGCGCATTCTTGACGGCCCACTGATGTTGCGGTCCGTCAAAGTGGGCGATCTCTGAATTCAGTCGCCGCAGCAGCTCACTTGAGTGCGCGCCCAGGGAGGCGTTGGTGATCGAGGGGTCCGCGAAAGCGGTCGGATCGATCATCAGCACCGAGCAGAAGCGTTCCCCGAGAGCCGTCGCAGGCGTTCCAGGAGGAGGAACGGTGACGACAGTGAATCGGTCTAGGGGCAGAGCCTTACTCCACGTTTGCACGATTCTCGGCACATCCTGCCGATTCCAGAATGCTCTGCGGTATTCGCCCTTGCGCGGCTCGTTCGCACAAATGTCATCGACGTACTGTGACCAGGCCACCGTGCCGCGATTCCTCATTGCGGTCTGCCACTGAGACGGCACAACGCGGGCGAGGTCACGAGCCGTGATCATCACGTGAACTTCAGCCGGCTGCAGCTCGGCCACCAGTAACGCGATGTTCTTCGGGAAGATTGCTGCGAGCAGCTCGTTGGAGATGAGCACGTCGCCTGGGTGCGACTCGATTCTCGCTTTCATGGCCGGCCAGGCGCCGTCGGAATCGTCGCGCCTTTGTTGCCACCCGAAGAGATCGTCTGTGGCCCGGAAGTTGTTGTCGGCCGTGCTCCAGAGCATCCCCTGTTCGGCGAGCCGCTCCGTGTTGGCATCAAGCCAGCTTTGCAAGTAGGTCGTGCCCGACTTCATCGTCCCGATATGCAGATACACGCGTCTCGCCACGCGCAGCAGCGTAACCGAATCAGGTATTCCTCTCACTAGCAGAAGGTCTTCTCTCGCAGATCGCGACACACTCGACGTGCGCGGTCATCGGGAAGATGTCAAAGGCGCGCAGCGACACCAACTCGTAACCTCCTTCGCTGAGTGTCGCGAGGTCGCGCGCGAGCGCGGCGGGGTCGCACGCGACATACGCAATGGCTCGCGGCCGTCGCTTGGTGATGCCGCGGATGGCAGCAGCACCCGCCCCGGCTCTTGGCGGATCGAGCACCACGAGGTCGAGGCGACCTTGAGCAATCCGGCTACGCGCGAACCGGTCGACCCGTTCGGTGACCACCCGGACTTGGCTCAGGTCAGCCAGGTTGCGCCGCGCCGACTCCGCGGCACGGCGATGCGACTCCACTGCGACGACGGCGCCCCCGAGACCGATGCGTTCGGCCAGCGCGCCCGCGAACAAGCCCACACCGGCATACAGATCCCAACAGCGCTCTCCTGCCGCTGGTTGCAGACCATCGATCACCGCAGCCACCAGTGCATCTGCCGCGCCGGGGTGGACTTGCCAGAAATCACTAGCATGCAGCTGCCACGTGCGGCCTGCTGCCTGCTCCGTGACTACGGGGGCCGCCTTGGGATCGGTGACGACGACCCGCTCGCCGGTGCCCGAGACGACTGCCTGGGCCGATGCTGCACCCGCATCCAGCGCTGAAGTCACATCCGGAAGCTCCGTGTGACCGATCAGGCAGTCGGCTACGGGTATCACGTCATGCGAGCGGTGCCTGCGCAGCCCCGGTTTGCCGTTCGCAGCGGCGACGAACCCAACTCGGGTTCGCCAGCGCAGCCCGTCGACGTCACCGGGCACGGGCTCCACCCGGACCGGCCAGTCGATGCCGGCCAGTCGCTCCAACTGCTCACGTACCACGTCTGCCAGCAGAGACCGCTGCCGAGGCAGGGACACGTGCTGGAAATCGCAGCCACCACAGAGCTCCGGTCCCGCATACGGGCATGGCCGCTGAACTCGATCTGGCGAACGCGACAGCACCTCCACCGCGTCTGCCCGCAGGAACCGCGAGTCTGCTTCACCTTCGGTGATGCGCGCCAATACTCGCTCACCCGGAATGGCGTGCCGGACGAAGATCACGCGGCCCTCATGGCGCGCCACGCAGTGACCGCCATGCGCCACCGCGCCGATGTCGAGCGGGAGCTCCTGCCCGATGAGCGAAGGAGACTCGAGCTGTCCGTCGGTGGTTCCGGTGTCAGCGCTCGTCATGACCGGGGCCGCGCCTGATGCTGCCTGCGAGGAGGTCGTCGCGTTCGGCGCGCTGCTCGGCCGCGGCCGACGACCGAAGCTGGAAGGGCACGGAAGTCACCATGACACCCGGGGTGAAGAGGAGGCGCCCCTTGAGCCGGAGCGCCGACTGGTTGTGCAACACCTGCTCCCACCAGCGGCCGACGACGTACTCAGGGATGTAGACCGCGACGACATCGCGGGGACTCTTGCGTCGGATGCTCTTCACGTGCTCGATGATCGGCTTGGTGATCTCGCGATAGGGGGAGTCCAATGCCTTCAATGGCACCGGGATGCCTGCCTCGTCCCAGGCCGTCATCAGCTGGGCCGTTGCCTCCTCGTCGACGTCGACCGTGATCGCCTCCAGCGTGTTGGGGCGAGTCGCCCTGGCGTAAGCGACCGCGCGCAAGGTCGGCTTGTGCACCTTGGAGACGAGAACGATCGCATGCACACGCGATGGCAGCGCGCCATCCTCATCGGATGCTGCCAGCTCACTGGCGACGTGGTCGTAGTGGTGCCGGATCGCCTTCATGATGAAGAAGAAGACGGCCATCGCGATGATGGC
>JACCZJ010000449.1 GCA_013696065.1 Nocardioidaceae bacterium | reverse complement strand
GTACCAAGGCCGACCGGGGAGTCGTGGCGATACTGGATCCTCGATTGGCGACAGCCCGCTATGGCGGCTTCTTGCGAGCGTCCCTTCCGGCGATGTGGACTACGTATGACGGGAATGTTGCCCGGGCGGCCCTCGCCCGCCTCAGTGCCTGATGTGTGGCCTTGCCTGAGCCCGAGACCTTCACGGGCCCCTGAGAAGCGCGCCTCTTGAGCGACGTGTCACCACTGATGAAACTAGCGGCGATCAGAGCTTGCGCATCACGGTGACCACCTTGCCCAGGATGGAGGCGTGGGTTCCGTCGATGGGGGAGTACGCCTGGTTGTGAGGCAGTAGCCATACCTGGTCTGCCTTGCGCTGAAGCGTTTTGACCGTCGCTTCGCCATCGATCATGGCTGCGACGATTTCGCCGTTTTCGGCTGTGGGCTGCTGACGGACAACGACAAAGTCACCATCGCAGATCGCCGCATCGACCATCGAGTCGCCTTGAACCTCCAGCAGGAACAACGTGCCCTCACCGACCAGCCGGCGTGGCAGCGGGAAAACCTCCTCGATGTGCTCTTCGGCAAGGATCGGACCTCCCGCCGCGATGCGCCCAACAACGGGAACGTAGATCGCCTCGGGGCGGTGGTCACCGGAGCCGGTCTCATCGACAGCGGCCAGCGCCGCGGAACTGACTGCGGGGCGAAAAGCCGACTCGGGGATCAGAACCTCAACTGCTCGTGGGCGGTTGGGATCTCGCCTCAAAAAGCCCTTACGCTCAAGCACACGCAGCTGATGTGCGACCGACGAGGAGCTGGTGAGTCCGACGGCGACCCCGATCTCGCGCATGCTGGGTGGATAGCCTCGCGACTCGACCGAGTCGCCGATGTAAGCGAGCACCCGGCGCTGGCGTGGCGTCAGGCCTACGGCGTCAGGCGGTCCGTCGGGCAGCTCGTGGACGGCGGATGTGGAGTCGTCTTGCGCGCGGGCCATCTTGATCACCTTCGAGATGTAGACAGATTTGGGTTCTTGGTTCCGGCAGCCCAAGCCAAGTCACGCAGACGCATGTCTTGGGGAACTGGATGGGCTGTTGGGAAAACCGTAGACCTCTGGGCCGACGCTTTCAAACACCTGTTCGAACCGGCGTGTTGCCTGGGGACGACGTAACGTCTGTGGACAGCGGTGGGGACAGCTGCCGTGTCTGCCTCGCACGGCCCGAGCGTCGCCGGGTGGCCGTTTGCGGGTCGACCCGGCAACTCGGTGGTGGTGTTCAGAGTCGGGAGAGAGCCCCGAGCAGTGTCTTCTGCGAGTCGTTGCCGAGCTTTTCCAGTGGGAGCCTAAGAAGCGGTTGCAGGAACCTCACTGCTCCCTTGAAGTCGAAGGCGGCGGTGTAGTCCACCCGAGTGCTCCCGTCAGCAGAGGTGAGCACCAACGTATCCCGCCCCACCACCGTCGCGTTCTCGCCTCGCAACACGAGTCGGTGTGGAGGCTCGAGCGTCTCGACGACATACGTCAGGTCAGTTTTTCGGCCCAAGAATTTTGAGGTGTTGGCGTAGGTAGTCCCGACCCCTCCGTCACCGCTGCGGCGGGTGCAGGCCACTGTTCCGGAATCCCACTCCACGGCATTTCTGAAGTCTGCGAGATAGTCGAAGACCTGGGAGAGGGGCTTGCTGACGATGGCGGTGCGTTTGATCGTGATCACGATGTCCGAGGGTACTCCGCCCACGGGCACGTGCTGGTCTTCGAACAAGCAGCGCAGGGAGCGGCGCCCCGCTCGAACAAATGTTCGGCCGATTGCTGGCTAAAATGCTCCACAAGCTTTAGTCTTCGTACATGTGTTCGATCGAACGTACATTCGAAATGTCCATGTCACCCGCCAGCAGCCTACTGAAACTGTCGGTGGCCAAGGGTAGATCTGTGCATGCACTCGGACCTTCCGGCCTGACTGCGGCTCGCTGAACAGTGGAGGTTATGTGATGACGGTCGCTATCACGGATTTTGGCAGCGCCACCGCTCTGCCGCGACAGCACGCGGGCAGGGAGGTGGGAGGTGTCCGGCTTACCCGCAGGGGTCGTCTGGTGTTCCTGGTGGTTGTGCTTGCCCTGGGGTTGGTGCTCACGACGATGCTGAGCGGCCGCGCGGAGTCGACGATCGAGATGCAGCAGCCGGTTGCAAGCGAGACTGTGGTGGTCGAACCAGGTCAGACGCTGTGGGACCTTGCTGCTGACGTCGCGCCTGACCGAGACCCGCGAGAGGTGGTTGCAGATATCGTTGACGTGAATGCGTTGGATGATGCCGGGGCCGTTCCCGTCGGACAATCGCTGTATCTCCCGACCTATTGAGCGACAGCAGGGTCGGGTTCGTTGGAGGGCTACTCCTCGGCCACTAAGACTGCGGCGGCCTGCTTGACCGGTAGCTCGGTCGCTTCGCCCGCGATGGTGATCGTCTCGGGGATCTGTAGCCATTCGCCACCATCGACGCGGTACCGCACTGCGTAGGTGACGTCAACGCTGACCTGACTGCTCGGGCCTTCACGGGTGGCGTGGACGTAAGTATGAGTGACGTCGGTGTTGGGATAGGGCTGTCCGGGAGTTGTCGTGGTGTCGCTCGCGCCGTCACCCCAATTCCAGGTGTATGAGGTCGGCTCGATCTGCACGTCGACCGCGTAGCCGATGATTGTCAGCG
>JACCZJ010000448.1 GCA_013696065.1 Nocardioidaceae bacterium | reverse complement strand
GCAGCCCCTCGATCACGTCGTCGTTGAGGCACACATGGCTGACCTCGGCGAATCCGTACGGCGTCTCGACCCGACCATCGTGACTGTCCCGCTCCTCGCGACCCGGCCAGGCGACCGCGAAGCCATGGTTGTGCGCCGTCACCTCGACCTTGCCGGTGCTCCGGTCGACCACCGGCTGGTTGATCCCCCTGTGCCCATACTTCAGCTTGTACGTCGAAAAGCCGAGAGCCCTGCCGAACAGCTGGTTGCCGAAGCAGATCCCGAAGTAGGGGATGCCGCGCGCCAACACCTGCCGGAGCAACTCGATCGCGTGGGCGGCGCTGGCCGGGTCACCCGGCCCGTTGCTGAAGAACACCCCGTTGGGCTGGGTGGCCAGCACCTCCTCGAGGCTCGACATCGCCGGCAGCACCGACACCTCGATGCCGCGCTCAGCCATCCGTTGAGGCGTCATCGACTTGATGCCGAGATCGAGCGCCGCCACCCGGAACCGGCGCTCGCCCACGGCCGGAACCGTGTAGGGCTGCGGGGTGCTCACCTCTTCGGCCAGCGAGGCACCGGCCATCTCCGGCGCCGAACTCACCCGCTCGAGCAAGGCGGGAATGTCATTCGAAGTCGAGGAGATTCCGACTCGCATCGCTCCGCGTGAGCGCAGGTGGCGGGTGAGCGCTCGGGTGTCGACCCCGGAGATCCCCACCACCCCTTGGTCGCGCAGCTCGTCATCGAGCGAGCGGGTAGCGCGCCAGCTGCTCGACATACGCGCTGGATCGCGCACGACATAGCCCGCGACCCAGATTCGTGACGACTCGGCATCTTCGGTATTGACGCCGGTGTTGCCGATGTGCGGGGCGGTCATGACGACGACCTGTCGGTGGTATGACGGATCGGTCAGGGTCTCCTGATAGCCGGTCATGCCCGTGGAGAAGACAGCCTCTCCTATCGTCTCGCCTTGAGCACCGAAGGATTGGCCGCGAAACGTGCGCCCGTCTTCGAGCACCATGATCGCCTCGCCGCAGAGTCGGCTCCCGATCGATGCACCGGCGAACACGGCGGCGGTCATTGGAGTTGCCCGTCAAGGACAGTGGCCCGTCCGCGCAGGAACGTCGCGACCACCGAGCCCGGCAGGTCCATGCCCCGATAAGGCGTGTTGCGCGACAGCGACTGCAGGGTGGTTGGCTCGACGACACGGGTCGCGGCGGGGTCATAGAGCACCAGATTGGCGGGAGCACCGACCTCGATTGGCTGGCCGTGATCGCCTACGCGGCCGATTCGCGCCGGCCGCACCGACATCCGGTCGGCGACGGCCGCCCAGTCCAGCAATCCGGTGTCGACCATCGTCAGCTGCACCACGCTGAGCGCCGTCTCGAGACCGAGCATGCCCATGGCCGCCGCAGCCCACTCACACTCTTTGTCTTCGGTGGGGTGTGGCGCGTGGTCGGTGGCGACGCAGTCGATGGTGCCGTCGGCGAGCCCAGCCCGCAACGCCTCGACGTCGGCCTTGGTGCGAAGCGGCGGGTTGACCTTGTAGATCGGGTCGTACGTCGCGACAAGCTCGTCGGTGAGCAACAGGTGATGTGGTGTCACCTCGGCGGTGACGCCCCATCCCTTGCTCTTGGCCCAGCGGATCAGCTCGACCGAGCCCTCCGTCGAGACGTGACAGACGTGAAGCCGCGACCCGACGTGCCCTGCGAGCAAGCAGTCGCGCGCGATCACCGCCTCCTCGGCAACAGCCGGCCAGCCGCGCATCCCGAGGACGCCCGACATGGCGCTCTCGTTCATCTGAGCGCCCTCGGTGAGGCGCGGTTCCTGGGCGTGCTGCGCAATCACACCGTCGAAGGCCTTGACGTATTCGAGAGCCCGCCGCATAATCACCGCGTCGCTCACACAGACGCCGTCGTCGGAGAAGACCCGCACCTGGGCATCGGAGTCGGCCATCGCGCCCAGCTCGGCCAGTCGCTCGCCGTGCAATCCGACGGTGACGGCGCCGACGGGACGCACGTCGCAGTAGCCCGCGCTCTGCCCGAGGTGCCACACCTGTTCGACGACTCCGGCCGTGTCAGCGACCGGGTCGGTGTTGGCCATGGCGTGCACCGCGGTGAAACCACCCATCGCGGCGGCTCGCGAGCCCGACTCGATGGTCTCGGCATCCTCGCGGCCCGGCTCACGCAGATGGGTGTGCAGGTCGACGAGGCCAGGTAGCGCGATCAGCCCGGTGCCATCGACGCGCACCGCATCGGCCGGCGCTTCGGCAGGGTCGGCCAGCCAGCCGTCATACAGCAGGAGGTCGGCGGGGCGGTCTGCGCCGCAGATGTTGGCGCCGGTGATCAGGTATGCGGTCACGAGACCACCTCAGCTTTCGTCGAATCGAGCTCGGGCAGGTCGGTTCGGCTGAGGTCCGCTCCGCTCAGCAGCAGGTAGAGCACAGCCATCCTGACCGCCACTCCGTTGGTGACCTGCTCGACGATCACGGAGCGGGCCGAGTCGGCGACGTCTGCGGAGATCTCCATGCCGCGGTTCATCGGGCCGGGGTGCATGACGATGGCGTGCTCCGGCAGCCGTCGGAACCGCCGGTCGTCGAGCCCATAGCGCCGGCTGTACTCGCGGGCACTGGGGAAGAAGGCGGCGTTCATCCGCTCGGCCTGGACACGGAGCATCATCACGGCGTCACATTTGTCCAGGGCGCTGTCGAGGTCGTACGACGTCTGGACGGGCCATGTGTCGACTCCTACCGGCAACAAGGTGGGCGGAGCGACGAGCGTGACTTCGGCCCCGAGGGTGCTGAGCAGCAAGGCGTTGGAGCGGGCCACCCGGCTGTGCAGCACATCGCCCACGATGGTGACTCGGCGGCCATCCAAGTCGCCCAGGTGTTTGCGCATCGTGAAGGCGTCGAGGAGCGCCTGGGTGGGATGCTCATGGGTCCCGTCACCGGCGTTGACCACGCTGGAGCGCACCCAGCCACTGTTGGCCAGGCGGTGGGGTGCTCCCGACGAGCCGTGCCGAATCACTACGGCATCGGCACCCATCGCCTCGAGCGTGAGCGCCGTGTCCTTGAGGCTTTCGCCCTTGGACACACTCGACCCCTTGGCCGAGAAGTTGATCACATCGGCACTCAGCCGCTTGGCGGCCGCTTCGAAGGAGATGCGGGTGCGGGTCGAGTCCTCGAAGAACAAGTTGACGACGGTGCGGCCGCGCAAGGTGGGCAACTTCTTTATCGGCCGGTCGGCCAGCGAGAGCAGCTCGGCGGCGGTGTCGAGGACGAGGACGGCGTCTTCGCGGTTGAGGTCCGCGCTGGAGAGGAGATGATGCTTCATGATGAACTCCGGCTCACGTTGGTGTGGGAGATCAACACGGCGTCGCTGTCGTCGTACTCACGCAGCGTGACTCGGACGGTCTCACTGAGAGAGGTGGGCAGATTCTTGCCCACGAAGTCAGCTCGGATCGGTAGCTGGCGGTGGCCGCGGTCGACGAGCACCGCCAGCTGGACCGCGGCCGGCCGACCCACGTCGTTGATCGCGTCCAAGGCGGCTCGGATGGTGCGGCCGCTGAACAGCACGTCGTCGATGAGGACGACGACGGCGTCATCGATTCCACCCGAAGGGATGTCGGTGGGCTCCAGCGCACGAGCGGGGTGCAACCGCAGGTCGTCGCGGTACATCGTGATGTCGAGCGACCCTGCTGGAATCTCGGCCGCCTCGACGCTCGCCATTACGGCGGCGATCCGTGCGGCCAAGGCCACGCCCCGCGTCGGTATGCCGAGGAGGATGACGTTGGCGGAGCCCTTATTGCGTTCCAGAATCTCGTGGGCGATGCGGGTCAGAGCGCGGGAGATGTCAGAGGCATCGAGCACCTCGCGCGCGGTGGCAGGGTGGTCGTGACTGCGAGAGGCAGACGACACGTGCCTGACCTCCTTCTCCGCCTCACGGGACGGCTCGTTAAAGGATGTCTGTCGGGCTACACGGTATCAGCGCCCGTGTGGGACACCTAAGACTGCGCGGTTCGCCGGTGCCGTCACTGCATTTATCCAGACTCTGGGCGGGGAATGTGACGGAAAGCGACGAATTTCGCGTAGGCTTCGGTTACGGCGAGTGAAGGGACCATCATGGCGCAGGACTACGCGAAGGCATTAGGCGTGCGGCTTCGGGCCATCCGCCAGCAGCAAGGCCTTTCTCTACAGGGGGTCGAAGAGAAGTCCAACGGAATGTGGAAGGCCGTTGTGGTCGGCTCCTATGAACGCGGGGACCGAGCCGTGACGGTGCAGCGTCTATCGGAACTGGCCGACTTCTATGGCATCCCCATGAGCGAGCTGCTCCCGGGGGCAAACGCGTTCAGCGCCGCCCGCGAGGCTCCCCCGCGGCTGGTGCTCGATCTCGAGCGGATCCAGCAGCTCGACTTCATCGAGGCCGCGGCTCTCGCTCGATTTGCGGGCACCATCCAGGCGCAACGCGGTGACTACAACGGCAAGGTCTTGTCGGTTCGCCAAGAGGACCTGCTGACTCTGGCGGTTATTTATGACGAGGCGCCCAGCCAGCTGGCGGAGCGGCTGATCAGCTGGGGAGTGCTGCGTCCCGGTCGTCACCCAGACCGGGAGTGACTCGAGAGGTGAGCTGCTCGTCTGGGAGGGTCGGCGGCTCGACCTGGGTGTCTTCTGTTTCTTGCTCGTGAGGCGCGACCGCAGGCAGTCCCGCAATCTTCGCCAGCAACCCGTTGACAAACGCTGGCGACTCGTCTGTGGACAGCTCTCGAGCCAACGACACCGCCTCACTCATGGCTACGGCGTCAGGGACCTCGTCGACATACCGAAGTTCGAAGACACCAATGCGCAACAGATTTCGGTCGACCGCCGGCATCCGTTCCAGTGGCCAGGCTTCTGAATGCGCCCCAAGCAGCTCGTCGATCTCGTCTCGGTGTGCCACCACCCCTTCGACCAGAGTCACGGTGTAGCTGTTGAGCGCGTCGACCGCCTCACGCCGACCGGCGAGGGTCGCGCCTGTGTCGAGGCCTCTCAGCTCCGATTCGAACAAGATGTCGAGCGCGCGCTTGCGCGCCTTGGTGCGGGCGCCCATCAGCTGGACACGCGGCCGAGGTAGCTCCCATCGCGCGTGTCGACCTTGACCTTTTCGCCTGTGGTGATGAACAACGGCACGGCGATGTCATAGCCGGTTTCCAACCGGGCGGGTTTGGTCCCCCCGGTCGAGCGGTCGCCTTGCAGACCTGGCTCGGTGTAGTCG